>JAAYBA010000082.1 GCA_012719085.1 Planctomycetota bacterium | reverse complement strand
GCTTCGAGCAGATCGCTCGCCTCGGCGCCGTTGCGTCGCCAGTACGGGCGTAGCTTCTGTCCGAAGTAGTTGATCGAGTACTCGTCGTCGTAGGCCAGCATCAGATGCCGCGAAACCGCACGTCTCCTGACACCGCCCAGGTCGAAAGCAAACGCAGCGACCGGCATTTCGTCGTTGGCCGCACGGGGCATCCGCACGTCGTCGGTGCGAGGCAACCAGCCCTTCTCGCGAAAGGCCTGCGTGCAGGCGGCATGCGATCCGACGGACGCAATGGCGTTCTCGGGTGAGGCGGCGGTGTAGAGATAGCCCCAGTCGATTCGCAGGTCGTCGCCCCGCTTCTGAAGCACGGGCTGCTCCTCAGAACCCATCCTGACGACCAGCAGCTTGTCCATGTTCGGGCGGGACCAGACGACCTTCTGTTCGGGAACGTTGACCGCCAACTCCGCGCTGCTGCTGAAGTAGAGGTGTACGTCGTGCTCCTTGCCGTCGGTGGCGCGCACGTCCCAGATCACGTACGTCAGCGGACGCGACAGGATGTCCAGGTCTTCGGGCAATGCCGGTGTCATAAACGTCAGCGTCACGTGCACACCCGCTTCCTCGAACTCATAGATGGTTCGCGTCGGCAGGACCTGCAGCGACTTCTGCTCCAAGGCGGCCACGTCGGCGGGCGTATCACCCATGATGCGATAGGTCTTGCCGTCGATGCGGACCAGGCTGGTCAGGCGATGGGGTCTGCCGGTCCAGTGACGCGTGGCGTCGTCAGTGAGCTTGTCGGCGCAGGACCAGATGCTGAAGTACGGATCGCACGCCACCAGCGGCACCGCGGGGGGACGCAAGGTCACGTTCATGTCACGCGGCGCACCGCCGACCGGCGCAATTGCCAGAGCCAACAACACCGCCAAACACGTCAGACTGCACGTTCTCATCAGATACTCCTTCAGGTTCGAACTCTCACCACGTCTGCAAACCCTCGGTCTTCGGGCACGGAGATTGTATCGTCGATAGCGCAAGGCGGCAAGCAACGACAGTATCAGGCCTTGAGACGGTAGCCGAGGCGGCCGATCAGACCGGTCAGGCCCACGATGGCAAAGGCCATCGCCAGACAACCGAGAATACTCACAGCCACCGGCAGGTCGGGACGTTTGTAGAACGCCAGGTGCAGACCGATGAACGAAGCGATCGTGAAGACGAAAGGATGCAGGATGTAGGCCATCAGCGGGTTGGCTCCGGCCGGACGAACGATCACGCTCCAGGTGCGAAGGCCTCGCACGTCCATGATCCAGTAAAGTGCCGCCCACGTCAGCGCCGTCAGAGACGAGCACAGCAGACACCACGCGGGCGTCGCCTGGATCTTGTTGATGCCGTACAGCGGATCGAACAGCAACGCAGCGGCAAGCAGGCCGACGGCATATACCAACGCCCAGCGCAGCCGCTCTGCGTGCGTGCGAATCGGAGAGTCGCCGGCGACGATGGTGCCCAGACAGCAGCCGGCCACCGAGATCGACGCGAGCGAGCCAAAGCACTGCCCGATCGAGACGTGCGAGCCGACCCAGCCGCACACGCGTTCGAGCCAACCGATCGCCGGAGCGGCCCAGGCAAGCCACGCCCTCGAATCGACCCGCGCGAACAGCCCTTCGCGATCCGCGACGTAGACCATCGCCAGAAGCCCGGCGGCGCCGATCAGCCACTCGCGCCAACGCCCGAATAAGAGATAGACCAGGGAGGCCACGAGATAAGCCCAGCCGATCAGTCCGAGAATGCCCCACCAGGAATGACGCAGCCAAACGGCGTCGCTCACATCGAACAGTGGACCGAGCACGAGGCGCTTCCCGTCGGTGGTGCGATAGACCAGGGCCAACACCACCAACCCGATGACGCCGATGACCCGCCACACCTGGAACGTTCTGCGTCGAAGCTCCGGACCACGCGGGACAACGGGAAAAGCCAGGAAGAGAGCCACATACATCAGAAGCCCCCAAAGGCCGCGATAGCCGGGATTGTGCTGATCCCGGTTGACCATCAGGACGCCGATCACCAACAGCGACAGGGTCCGCGTCAAAACCTTGGGCAGAAGTGAAAGCCGAGATCGGCCCGCCCCCAGCGCCCGGCCGAGCGACAGAGGGATCGACATTCCCATGATGAACAGGAACGCAGGGAACACGATGTCGGGCAGCGTCATACCGTCGGCCTTGGCGCTGACGTGCCTGAGCCAACTTGGCGTGTCTCGGACGCCGGCGACGTCGTTGACGAAGATCATCAGCAGGATCACCAGGCCGCGAAGCGCATCGACCGATGCGATCCGGCCCTCAGGCTCGGATATGGCGCGCTCGCGACAGAGGTCGTCTTCGCTCACAGGGTCCGGTCTCCGCGCGTTCAGTCGGCCGCCTGGAGCAGCTTGAGCCCTTCGACGAGCGGCGGGAACTCGCTCCACTTCTTGCGTCCGCTCCACGTCGTGAACAGATGCCCGAGCATCTTCGGATCGTCGAAGCGCCGGCTGTATCGGATCAGGGCGTTCGTGGCCTCCACCTTATTCCATCCACCCGGCCAGACCCGGAAGCCTCTCTCGATGAACATGGGCACCGAAGGGTACTCGTCCCGTTGCCCGTAATGCCAGTCGCAGATGATGATGTCCTTGGGGACCAGGTCGATGGCGGGCGCGGTCCCGCACTCGGACCCTTCCCACTTGCCATAGCCGGTGGCCTTGCCGTCGATGAATCGGTCGCCCCACATGAGCATCTCGACGTGTCGTTTGCCGACCAGATGCGCATGCAGGTCGTTGACCGCCTTGGCGAAGACCTTGGCGGGGTCCTTGCCTTTCGTCGAAGGCGAGTGGTCCGAGCCGATCAGAAACACCTCGTCCATTCCCACGTGCATCGCGTCGGCGTCGAATGCATCGAGCAGTTCATCGAGCATCGGCAGCACGATTTCGTAGACCTTCGGGTTCAGCGGGTCCCACTCCCGGCAGTAGATCCCCTCGTTGTCGGGAAACGCTCCCGGCGTCAGGTCCAGTTCCGGGTATTTCGTCAGCAGAGGAAACGTGTTCTTGGCCCAGGACTGATGCCCCAGACACGAGAACTGCGGGATCAGTCGAACGCCGTTGGCACGGCAGGTCGCCACCAGCTTCCGCACCCCGTCGCGCGTCGTCGGCGTGTTGCCCATGCGCAGCTCCGGATGCGACTGGTACTCGAATGCGTAGTTGATCTCGAGGATCAGGACGTTGATGCCCATCTTCGCCAAGGTGGGCACCTGCTCGCCCAGCTCCACCAGCGCCGCATCCGTGCCGTAGTTCAGCACGTGCAGCCCCCGCCACTGCCCTGCCGGCGGACGCGCAACACCCGCCGTACATGCGGCAAGCATCACAGAAAATCCCGCAATACAAGATCGGATCGATACACACATGGCCGTTCTCCTTCGGAGCGATGTCTTCGCTTTGAGAGAATCCGGCCCGTCACGCCCAAGGGGCGCCGGCCGGCACGTCACCGACGCTGATTCTATCTCTCCAGGCGACGGCAGGCAATTGGAATACAGAACGAACCCAAGCGACCTCTTACGCGCCTGCCCCGGACAAATTGCGGTAATGCACAGTCTTTTTGTGTTGTTGCGCCGATTGACTTAGGTCACAATAGGGACTTCTGATGTCGGTCATGAGCATACGCTGCGTATCAGCAGAACG
>JAAYBA010000584.1 GCA_012719085.1 Planctomycetota bacterium | reverse complement strand
ATGCTTCTTGCAGCCGGAGAACAAGACCACGGCGGCCAGTGCAATGGCCGCAATCATCAGGGTTCTTGCTGCGGATTTCATGCTGTCGTTCATGGCAGTCTCCTTTCACAGTTAACTGTGGAATCTCATGGATTGTGGTTGGTGTGATCCGTTTTGGCGCGCGGCTCGTCGTCAGATCGCTGGAATTGCGGCAGCTTGTCGAGATACCGTTCGGGATCGGCCAGAAACTTCTTATCGCAGCCTGGGCAGCAGAAGTAGACCCGCTTGCCCTCGTACTCGACGTATACGGACGGATCGATGGGTGCATCCATCACCGGGCACCGCGGCTGAATCGCTGCCGGTGTTCCAGACGCCGGGGCATGTTCGCCATGCTGATGTGCGTCGGGCATCGCTTCGCCCTCGGGGTTCATCATGCTTGGTTTGGCCTGAATCTGAAGGGCCGAATCGATCTTGAAACCGCCGCTGGTCACGACCCGTTCGCCTTCTGCCAGCCCTCCCTTGACGATGTAGAAGTCCCCCGCCCGAGGACCCAGAACAATTTCTCGCCCCTCGAACGTCGGATGCTCCGTGCCGGGCTTGCTCACATACACGACCGCTCGTTTGCCCGTAATCAATGGGGCCGACGCAGGAATCACCAGCGGCAGACGCTCGTCTTCCTCGGCGGCCACGTAGCCCAGCGATTCGGTGGTCACGAGATCCATCTCACAGATATCGCAACGGCCCGCCTGGCCACTGACAATCGAGGGGTGCATCGGGCAAGTCCATTTGCCGGCCAGGTCCGGGTGCATCACCTTGCCCTCCTGCGCCACGCGCGACTGGACCACGGCGCGAACAAACATCTCGGGCTTGATCCGCTCGTCCGCGTTGGGCACGTTGACGCGGACCTTGACCGTTCGCGTTCTGGCATCCAGCGTCGGAGCGATGAAGCTGATCCAGCCCTTAAAGACCTGGCCCGGATGGGCTTCGGCGGTGAACGTGACCTGCTGGCCATACCGAATCCAGGGCAGGTCGGACTCGTAGGCATCGAGCTTGACCCAGACCTCCGAGAGATCGGCCACGGTGTAGATATGGCTGCCGGTGCCGACGTACATGCCTTCGGTGGCCATCTTCCCGATAACCACCCCGCTGATGGGCGAGTAGATCGTCACATGCGTCAGCGGCTCGCCCGATGTCTCAATGGCGCCAATCTGCGCGTTCGTGAGACCCAGCAGACGCAGCTTCTCACGAGAGGCGTCGAGAGTCGTCCGGGCGGAGTCCTTCAAATACTCCGATGTCTCGGTCGAAGCCCTGGAGGCCGCTCGGACTGCCTGTAACAGTTCCGCTTGCGCACTGATCAGTTCAGGGCTGTAGAGCTCAACCAGGTGGTCGCCCTGCCTGACGCGTGTGCCGGTGAAATCGACATAGAGCCGGTCGATGCGGCCGGGCGACCATGCGGCGATCGACTTGACGCGGGTCTCGTCGTATTCGACCTTGCCCACCATGCGCACTTCGACGGCAACGGATCTCCGCTCGACGGGGGACGTCTGGATGTCCATCAGCTTAGCCGCGGTCTCAGAGACGGCCAACTCTCGCGGCGCCGCGTCGGCCACGAGGCTGGTGGGCATCGGGATCAGGTCCATCTCGCAGATCGGGCACAGACCGGGCCGATCCCGAATAATCTGCGGGTGCATCGAGCAATACCACTTCTCGGGGCCTTGGTCCGCGTGCGCATCCTGTGCAGCCGCCTCGGTCCGCACATGCGGCGAAACCAGATATCCTGCAAGGAACCCCGCTGCAACCAGGGCCCCCACCCCAATCAGCCGCTTGCCCAGCCGGATTGTCTGCTGCAACGAGGACATTCGTTCGCCCTTTCCAAATCACCACAAATGTATACCTCCATACTGGGATTTGTGTTCACAGCATTTCCCTCGCCGGACACGGCAAGTCGGCTCAGTCAGACAACTCCGCCCCGACCAGCATCTCCAGCTCCGCCAGCCGTTGCTGCTGGTTCGCTCGGGCCCGCTCTCGCTCCAGACGAAACCTCAGCAGCGTTCGCTCGGCGTCGATCAGGCTGAGAAAATCGACCGTCCCGGCTGAATACGCCGTCTCGGAGGCCCCCACCAGTTCCTGTGCCTTGGGGACCAGGACCTCGTCATACAGCCGCAATCTTCGCCCACTGTCCTCCAGGTCGTAGAGCACGTGCTGCGCGCGAGTCAGGAGAGTGTTCTCGACATCCCGCTTCCGATGCACCGTTTGACGTGACTGCGCCTTCGCCTGCAACTCAGCCGCGCCATAGCTCTTTCGCCAGATCGGCAGGTTCAGGCTGAACATCAGGATCACGGGGTCTTTGCCGCTGTCGCGAACGCCCGGCATGGCCGCGTCATCCGTCACGATCCAATCCACGCCCACGCCGAGATCGGGGTAGAACTTCCTCTTCGCCAACTCGATCTGGTTCCGCGCCACCTCTGCGTCGAAGTCCAGGGCCTGCAATTGAGGATTCTGCTCTCGCAGCAGGGCCAGGACCTCGACTCGGTTAACTTGAACTGGCGGATGTGCTTCGAGTTCCGGCCAAGGCAGCGGCTCGGAGACGGGCCGGTTCAGAGCGGCGTTGAGCCGGGCGACAATGGGCTCTTGCAACTCCCGGAGAGCGACGAGATGGTCTTCCAGCGTCGCTGCCTCGACCTGGGCACGGATGATGTCGGGGTGGCCGGCCGCCGCCGTGATGTATCGGGTGCGGGCCACCTCTTCGAAGTGCCTCACCAAGTCGAGATTGTTTCGCGCGATCGCGATGGCACGTTGCAGATAGACGTACTCGTGAAACGCCTCCTTGACCTCGTAGAACAACTGGAGCTTCTTCGCCTCGTAGCGTTTGTGGGCGGCCTTGGCGGCGGCGGAAGCCGCATCGGTGCGCGTCTGAATCGTGCCGAACCACGGGAAGACCTGCAT
>JAAYBA010000081.1 GCA_012719085.1 Planctomycetota bacterium | reverse complement strand
GTGGTCCCATTGACGACGGGCAAGACGTATCCGTTTCGAGTCGCCACGAAGGTCGCCGGCAAGCCCGGCGTGGCCGCCGTCGACCAGGTCCGAACCGTGGACAAACAGCGTCTTGTCAAGAAGGTTGGTACCGTCTGCGGCCAGATGCGCCAGAACCTGCTCAACGCCCTGGCGGCACTGTTCGCCAATTGACGCGTTGATCTGTCCGTAGCAGGAGCGAGTACGAGATGGAACGTCTGAAGTGGCTTTCGATTCCGGTTGCCGCTGCGTATGTGGTCCTTGGGGTATGGGCTTTTCTCTCTGGCCTTGACGAAGGGAGTTCTTCTACGCAAGACTTCTTCGAGGGACTTGTCGGCATTCTGTTCTGGCTGGCGTTGTCCCTTGGATGCATCTGGTACGGCGAGGAACTGGGCGAGGGTCTGGTCGGTGCGCGGTACGGGTTGATCTCCTCGGCCAGTCCCGGATGGGCGGTTCAGTTGATGGGATGGGTCTTTCTTCTGCTGCCGGGTGTACTGGCTTTGTGGTTTTGACAGGACGCGATCGAGATTCTTATTCTTGCACTCATAGGATCGAAAGGGCACGGGGATGAAGGGGCTTGGTGCGTTATCTCTGGCATTTGTGCTCTGCGTGCTGGCGGTATGCTTCGCCACGGCCACAGAGGGACGCGAGGGGCGAGAGCCGCAGGGGGAGGCTCCTGTGGTTGCGCTGACGGGGCTCGACGTCAACGACCAGAGCGTGGAGGTGCGGTATAAGATCGTCAATCGGCGCACACATGACATCTGGGTCTGCGACGCGGTCTATCTCAAGGACAGTAAGGGCAAAGGCGTGCCCCCGTATCATGACGTCTACATGGCCGAGGATGGTCTAACCCTCGTGGTTCGCAAGCAGCTTGAGGTTCTGTATGAACGGTGGCCGTCTGTCCCAAGGGACTATGCGGGGCGCTATATTCGTTTGCGCGCAGGTGAGGAACGAATCGGGTCTTTCTCCCTATCACTTCCCGCTGAGCAAAAGGTCGTCTTTGCTCTCGGCTGGCCGCCTGCTGGGGAATTTGCGACACGCATGGCGTTGAGAATCGGATTTCATGACGAGGATCTGCGAGAGAAGATGCGTAGGATCGTCACCGTGGCGGAGCGCATCGGCGGTGCCCGATTCACTTCGTTTGACCTCACCGCCGAAGAGTATGACATCTACCGCCAGTATTTTCACGGCCTGTGGGTCGCGGCCACATTCGGAGGGCTTTCCGGCTTCAACGATACCTGGCCGGAAGGTAGCGGAGAGATTGAGATCCCCTATTCTCTCGCGTGGCTGCCATTCGTGGGCACAGAATCTTGTCTTGAGACGGTGCTCGACGGGGTACTCATCCCCCTGGCTACCGATTCCTTCCCTGTTCCGTATGCGGGGGTCCTGCGCCTGGATGGAGGCAGCGCTGGGGTCGCCGATTGACGCCTTGATCTGTCCGTAGCAGGAGCGGATGGCTATTTACCCCCGCCGGGCATCCGGCGCACAGGCAAGATAACGCCTGACCGCATCACTCCAGGCCCTTGTCATGCGCACTTGACGGCGATGGGGCCTTGGTCGCAGGGGTTGTTCAAGAGCGTCTCCTATGGCCGCTTGGTTGTGGCGCTGGGATCGCCGGTGGGGGGCGGGGCGTGGTCCTCGTCGGCGGGCGGGCCGAGCAGTTCCGTCAGGACCGGTTTCAGGGCGTCGGCCCAGACCTGATAGCCCTTGAGCGACAGATGCAACCCGTCGACCGTCATTCCGTTGTATAGCTTGCCGTCCTGGTCGGCGAGCCGGTCGTTGATGTTGAGATACCGGATCATCCTGCCGTCGGCGAGTCTGGCAGTGTTCTCGTTGATCCTGGCGATCACGGGCATGACCGCCGTGGGATGGGCGGAGCGGTCGTTGCGAGGGGTGATGCCCATCAGGATGATCGTGGCCTCGGGCGCCTTGGCCCGGCAGATATCGAGAATGGCCTCGATGCCTGCGGTCACTTCTGCGATCCTCGGATCGTCGTCCCCGCGCGAGGGCGAGCCGCCGACGTCGTTGGTGCCGGCCATGAGCACGATCACCTTGGGATGAACGTTGTCGAGTTCCCCGTTCTCAAGACGCCAGAGGATGTTCCGTGCGCCGTCGCCGCCCCAGGCGAAATTCGCCGCGTTCCAGCCGAACAAGTTCTCTCGCCAGTTGGCCAGCAACTGGGGATAGTCCAACGCTCCCCAGCGGCGGGTGATGGAATCGCCTTCGAAGTAGACATCGATGCGGCCTCTCCGAGCCTTTTCGAGCAACTGGGCGTGGGCGGTTCGCGAGTTCTGGTCCGTGCGTTCGACGGACTGAACGCCAGCGGGGACTGGCGTGATGGCCGCCGCCGGCAGCGGCGAGGCCTTGATGTACCGGCCTATCCATTCGAAGAAGGCCGGCCAGTTGGGTCCTGACGTGTGTCCTCCTTCGTGCTGGCGCCAGGCCAGCTCGCCTCCGATCAGCGTTCCGACCGGCGGCATCGGGTCGGTCAAGTAATTGCCGGGCGTGCCGAAACTCTTCCTGCCCAGGAGCTCGTATACCGGGCCGGCCAGCACGCCGGCCATGAAGCTGCCGCGAGCGTCTACCCAAGGCGGATCGCCCGGCGGGACTCCGTAGCTGATGAAGCATGGACGCGGGGCGCACAGCGCGATCAGCTCGTGCGAGTCTACGGGCAGATCGGCCGCTGTCATGCAGGGATCGGAGGCGCCGTACTTGAGGAAATTGCCCGCCATCCAATGATACTCGCCCTTGCCGGTGAGGTTCTCGATCGCCTCGCCGAAGATGTGGCGATGCAGCTTCGCGCCGCCCTCGCCCGAGGAGGCGACAAAGGCGACCGCGATGCGTTCGTCGAAGGCCGCCGCGACCAGTGCGGCCTTGCCAAAACGAGACACGCCCTCGATGCCGACTTTCTTCGGGTGCACCTTGACGTCGGGATTGGCCTCGAAGAAGTCGATCAGCCGGCTGACGCCCCAGCCCCAGGCCCGCAGGGCGCCCCATTGGTCGGGCCGGCGAGGCTCGCCCTTGTTGGTCAGGCCGATGATGCCCTGGCGCAGGCTCATGCCGCCCCGGTCGGCCTGGATGCTGCCGGGATTGACGAAGCCGTAGCCCCACCCGTTGGCGATGGCCTGCTGCGTCCAGGATGGCCCGCCGCGGCCGCCTCGCCCACCGCCAAAGCCGCCGCCGAATCCAAACTCGAGCATCATGGGCACCGGCTCGGTTGTGCCGGCCGGGACCGTGAAGCTCGCTGCGATGTTCACTGAGATCTGTGGCCACGCCGCGTTGTCGGCGTGGCCGACCAGCGTCCTGGTGACGGTCGAAATGCCGCCGCTGTCGCCGTCGGTTGTCGCCGTCACCTCCCAAGTCACTTTGGGCACGTTCGGCGGAATCCGTCCGTAGACCTCGCGCTCGAAGTCCTCGACGATCTCCGCCCGCCTCGCGGCCCATTGCTCTGGCCTGGTCACCCTGGCTCCGCCCTTCATGGTCAGCACATCGGGCATTGTGTCGTGGCAGGGATTGGCCTTTTCCTCGGTGAACCGCTCCTGATTCTGGCCGCTCTCGCCCGGCCGCAAGGCCCGGATGCCCAGTTGGTCCATCATGTGCCGGTGGTCGTCGTATCCGTCCGGAGCGGCCGGACCCGCACCGCCGCCAAGGGCCTCCCGACTCGACGAACTCATCAAGGTCACTATCCCAAGAAACGCCAGGACACTACAAAAAATCGAGTGTTTCAGACCCATAGACATGGCTGTCTCCTACTCGGTCTACCTGTCCCTTTGACACAGACTTCCCGTCCCGATGCACAGAGTTGCATCTGATTATACTTGGGCGAACTGCGCCGGCAATCCGAAACATGGGTCGGACATGCATCCAGGGCAGAGGGGAGGCGAATTTGCTTGTCTTTCGTGTTCTATTACTGTATAGGAAATGTGGAGCCCGAGGAATGCCTGCGGTGGAAAGGTCGATGGTATTCGTCGTAGGAAAGCTTCGTGTCGAGACATGGAGGCGTAACCGGTTTTGAATGCAATCCTAATCGGCTCAAAACAACAATGCCGTAAATGGATGCGTGTTTCGTGCCGAACGTCAATGCTCACTGCGTTGCTTAAGGGACCCTGGATCATGAGGAACCACCGACATACGGGATTCACGTTGATCGAGCTGTTGGTCGTGATTGCCATCATCGCGCTGCTGACCGGCATTCTGGTGCCGGCGCTGAATCGGTCGAGAGAGCAGGCCCGCTTCGTCGTCTGCAAGTCGAACCTCAAATCCTACGGCGTTCTGGCCTTCATGTACATCGAAGACAACGGCGGGAAGATGCCCGACGCCTGGACCAGCTTTTACAACAAGCATGAAGAGTACCGGGGTGAGCCGCACCGGTATTGCCGCTGGCACAACCCGGATTATGATCTCGAGAAGCACCCCGAGTACGCCGGCCCCTTCTGGCCGTATCTCAAGGGCAAAGGCATCCATATCTGCCCGTCTTTCTATCGCATTGCGAACGAATATGGTCCGACGCATCCCGAGCACGTGGACAGCATACCGATCGAACCGAACTACAACTACGCGATGAATTCCTACCTCAGTCTGAAGAACGCCATCAGCATCAAACGCCATTCGGAGGTCTTCTTCTTCGCCGAAGAGAATCTCTGGATCACCGAACCCTACAATATCTATGCCTTCAACGATACCGCCATGTGCGTCTATCAGAAGTGGGACAGCTTCGGCACCTTCCACCTGACGCGCGATCCCGAGGAGGGAGTGGTGAATGCGGTGTTCCTCGATGGGCAGGTTCAGACCGTGCATCGGGAGGATTCCTGGCGGTATTGTGCACCGGATGGCGCGCGTCTGTCGCCTCTGAATCCTCAATAAATCTGCGGCACCCATCACAACTCAACAAAAAGGAGAAAGGCATGAAAAGACTCACGTGGTTACTGCTCATGGTAGCCTGCGCCTCGCAGGGGCAGGCACAGATTCCCGAGCCGAAAGGGCTGTGGGAATTCAACGGTCCCGATTACACGGCCGCGACGATCGGCCAGCCGCTGGAGCTGGTCGGATCCCTGGAAGAGATCTTCGGCGTCGATGCCGACGACGGCGCGATCACGATCGGCGAGGGCAGCTACTTCGTCTGCACGCACGGCATCGCACCGAACGGGGAGGGGACCAAGGTCAACGAATGGACCCTGCTGATCGATTTCGCTTATCTGCCCAGCAGCCTGAACGATCCGCCCAACGGGTACAACGACTTGTTCCAGACCGATCCGACCAACGCCGACGATTCCGACTGGACCATCAACTCGTCGGGCGACGTCGGCATCACCGCCGTCGGCTATACCAGCGCCGCCGGCTTCCGCACGGAAGCGGACATCTGGTATCGGATGGTGATCGTCGTCGATAACGGGGTCCGGCACGACGTCTATTTTGACGGCGCCGAGATCCTCAAGGGCAGTCAACAGGGGATCGACGGGCGCTACAGCCTGGCCGAGACGCTGCTGCTGTTCTGTGCCGGATACAACCAGGATGGCGACGATGCGCCGATCGACATCACCACCGTAGCCATATGGGACCGACCGCTGACCACCAGCGAGGTCTTGACGCTCGGACTGGCCGGTGACACCGTACTGCGTGAGAATGTCGCCCCGACGGTTGACGCCGGCGCCAATCAGACCGTTGAGCTGGACGAGACCGGCGCCGCTGTGGTCGAACTGGTGGGTACCATCACGGATGAAGATCCGAACGTGCCGGTGGCGTGGCAGAAAGTCGGCGGGCCGGACGGGATCGCGATCGAACCGACCAACAGCGCGACTGCTACTGCGACGATTACGGCGCCCGGCCAGTACACGCTGGAATTGTCCGCCGCCGACGGCGAGTTTGTGGCCGGTGATCGTGTCGTGATCAGCGCCTGGGTCCAGGACTACAACGATCTGATCGTGTACTGGAATTTCGACGAGCCCTGGAATGGCCAGGACGTCAACGACGCCTCGGGCAACAACAACGATGGCACGATCGTAGATGGTCAGGATGGGATCTCCGAGTACACCGAGGCCAAGGTCGGACAGGGGCTGAATCTGCTCAGTGACGATCTGACGGAAGAAGGGGACTGGGTCGCTCTCGATCTGACCCTGCCCGACAGCGGTACGATTGCGATGTGGGTCAAGCCCATCAATTTCTATAATTACCACTCCATCTTCGACAACTCCGGCAACGGCGACGATTGGGAGATGTGGATTTATGGCGATTCCCGGGCCCGCTTCCGCGTGGAGGCCAACACCGCCGTGACGGCTAATCTCAATGCCCTGGCCGATGATGGCGATGGCCAGGACCAGTGGTGGCATTTCGCCTGCACGTGGGCCCGCGATCCCAATCAGCCCGGCCGGGTCACCACGCAGTTGTACGTCAACGCCAGGCTGATGGAGCAGACGACCGGCACCTGGATCGATCCGGGCGCCACCTTCTTCCTGGGCGGCGGCCATCCCAACAACATGTTCTGCAACAGCACGTTCGACGAAGTGATGATCTTCGACCGGGCGATTGCTCCCGAGAGAATCCTGGAACTGGTCTATCCCGACAACAAGCCGCCGTCCGTCAATGCGGGCGAGGACCAGACCGTGTGGCTCACGGCGGACGGAACGGTGACGGTGACTCTGGCCGGCAGCGTCGAAGACGTCGATGGCAGTCCGGACGGTGAAGTTGCCCAGTTGTGGCAGATGGTCGACGGTCCCGCCGACGTGACGATCGAGGACCCGACCGCCGCACAGACCGCTATGGTCATTGCCGTTCCCGGATTGTATACGTTTTCATTGACCGCCGACGATGGGCAATTCACCGATAGCGACAGCGTCGTCATTGACGTGTGGCCCTTCGGTGATTCCGGGCTGATCGTTCATCTGCCTCTCGACGGAGATGTCTTCGATGTTGCCGGTGGTTTCCCCGCGTACTTGGTGGACGGCGCCGACGGTGACCATGCGTTCGTCGAGGGGGTCCACGGACAGGCTCTGCAACTGTCCGGGACCGACGGCAGCACCGACAACGACTATGTTGTGATCGACTTCGTCTACGCCGAGCGGGGCACGATTGCGCTGTGGTTCCAGCCGACGATGCTCTTCGACTACAATAGCATCCTCGACAAC
Source organism: Planctomycetota bacterium (assembly GCA_012719085.1). Taxonomy (GTDB): domain Bacteria; phylum Planctomycetota; class Phycisphaerae; order Sedimentisphaerales; family Anaerobacaceae; genus Anaerobaca. The sequence goes on along the minus strand of JAAYBA010000081.1, from coordinate 4,852 downwards.
AGCGGCGACGGCAACGATTGGGAGATGTGGGTCTACGGCAGCGGCGAATTCGCCGGCCGCATTCAGACAGGCTACGTCCGCGGCTACTTCATGGAGGCGCAGAACTGGTATCACATTGTGATGACCTGGGAACGAAGCGTGGATGACCCGGCGGTCGTCGACCAGTTGCTCTACATGAATGGCGAATTTGTGACCAGCAACCAGTCCGAATGGGTCGATCCGGGCGCCACGGTGTTCCTCGGCGGCGGCCACAGCGGCAACGAGGACTGCAACGGCATCCTGGACGATTTCCGCGTGTACGACCGAGCCCTCTCGGCCGAGGAAGTCAAGGCCCTGGAGCCGGCCGTAGAAGAATAGTACGTACATCGCAGGCTCGTGGCAGACGGGCCACTATCGCGTTTCGCCAAGCGACTGAAGAACGCCGCGTACGCTCGCACGGAGCGTATGCGGCGTCTTCTTTTTGATCGGGCTCCTGCTCGCGGTCGGGAGCCTGCTACGCCGTTGCCGGCGCGGTCGGACTGTGATACAGTGGCCTCATCAAATCGCAGCCACTGAAGGGCCGGATCATGTCGCCCCGTGGGATGGGTGCAGAACGGTTGGCTCGTGATTAGCCATTATCGGTTGAGAGTGCATGGCGCAGAGCCCAGGCAAGCGAAGACACGGAAAGCCGGTGAGAACTCAAGGCCGACTGGGACGTACGGCCGGTGCGCCCGGACGTTGGCGCCATCGGGTGGGCATAGGGTTTGTGGTGGCCATCACGGCGCTTCTGTATCTGCCGGCTCTCAACCACGGCTTCACCAACTGGGACGACGACAAGCAGGTGGTCGCCAATCCGGTGATCCGCGATTTGTCGGCGGAGGGCCTGAAGGACATCTTCTCGAGTTTCACGGTCTCGCTGTATCAGCCGCTCACCTCGCTGGTCTTCGCCGTTCAGTACCATTTCTTCGAGTTGAACCCCAGAGCCTACCACACGGTCAACGTCCTGCTGCATCTGGCGAACATCGTGCTGGTGTATGTCCTGATCGGATCGCTGGCGCAGCGGCAGGGCATCGCGTTGATCGTCGCGACCTTGTTTGCCGTCCACCCATTGCAGGTCGAGGTGGTCGCGTGGGTTTCCTCGCTGAGCATCCTGCTCTCGACGTTGTTCTATCTGGGGGCCCTGGTCGTCTATCTGGCGTACAGTCGCTCCGGCCGGATGTGGCATCTGGCGGTGGTGTGGGGGCTGTTCTTGTTGGCCCTGCTGGCCAAGAGCAGTGCCGCGACGCTCCCGCTGGTGCTGGTTGTGATCGACCTCTACCTGGGGCGGCGGCCGGTCCGCCGGGTGCTTCTCGAGAAGGCGCCCTTCGTCCTGCTGTCGATTGTATTCGGCGCGATCGCGGTGTACGCCCGCGGCGGCGCCGGTCACCTTCAGGACTTTGCCCTGCGATACTCGCTGCTGGAGCGGATCTGTATCGTGTGCTATTCCTGTCTGTGGTATGTCGGCAAGCTGCTCTGGCCGGCGAACCTGTCGGTGTTCTATCCGTTTCCGAGCAAGCCGGACGGGTGGCTGCCGGTTCTCTACTACATGGCGCCTCTGATCCTTGCGGCTCTGGCAGCGGCGATCTGGTTCAGCGGCCGGCGCCGGAGGCTCCTGGCCTTTGCGGCCCTGTTCATGCTCGCCTCGCTGGTCCTGGTGATCCAGGTCGTGCCCATCAGCGAGCTGATGGTCTGCGATCGCTACGCCTATGTCCCGTGTATCGGGTTGTTCTTCCTGATCGGAATGCTGGTCGTGCGGATCGCTTCGCGCGGCCGCATCGCTCGAGCGGCGGCACTGACGGGCCTGGTCGTCGTGGCGGTCCTTCTCGGGCATGCCACATTCCAGCGAATCGGGGTCTGGAAAGACAGTCTGACGCTGTGGGACGATGTCCTCGGCCGGCGGACCGACCTTTGGGTCGCCTGGCTCAATCGCGGTCTGGCCCAAGCTGAGGCCGGCCGTCATGAGGCGGCGATCGCCGATTTCGACAGGGCGCTGCAGCTCAATCCCCGCTCGGATCTTGCCTGGAACAATCGTGGCGGCTGCCATGCCTATCTCGGCCGCTGGCAGCAGGCCTTGGCCGACTTCGACCGTGCGGTCGAGGTCAGGCCCAAGGGCGACTACCTCATCAATCGAGGCCTGGCGAAGCAGAAGAGGGGGGACCCGGCGGGGGCGATCGCGGACTTCAGTGCGGCCATCGAGGCCGACGCGGTGAATATACGGGCTCTGTGCGAGCGTGCCGACGCGTATCGCGCGACGGAGCAGTGGGGCCGGGCTATGGCCGATTACGAGGAGGCCCTGCGGTTTCGTCCGGCCCATGTGCATGCGACCTTCTGGCTCGGTGCCGTGCGGCTCCAGACGGGGGCCACCGAGCAGGCCACCGGTCTGCTGAGCAGGGCGATAGAACTGGGATATCCAGACCTGGGCTCGGCGTATCTGTTTCTCGGGATCGCCTATCAGAGGCTGGGACGGACGGAACTGGCCATCGAGGCCCTGCGAAAATCGCAGCAGACAGGCGACTCGAGGGCGACGATGGAGCTGCAAAAAATGGGGGCGCAATAGCCCCAGGGCCGGTGCGATCAGCGGCCGACGATGCAAATGCCGAGCTGGTCGGCCAGGGCGATGGTCTGGGGCTTGTCGATGACGATGGTCTTGCCCGCCTCGATCGCCAGGCACGCGGCGCCGCCGGCGGCGAGATCACGGATCGTCTCGGGCCCGACGCAGGGCACATCGAATCGCGGGTCCTGCCGGGGTTTGGCGGTTTTGATGAGGGTCCATCCTCCGGCCTTGCAGAACTGGCCGGCCCGTTTGATCATCTCGGCGGTTCCCTCGATCGCTTCGACGGCGATCACCTCCCTCTCGCGGACGGCGATGGCCTGGCCGATGTCCATGTCGCCGAGCTGCCTGGCCAGCGGCCAGCCGAACTCGATATCGCCAAGCACCTGTGCAGCGGGCTGGTGCTTCGTCATGACGCCCGAATCGGCCATGTATTGCTCGCAGTACATCGTGGAGTTCTCCAAGCGAATGCCGCCGGTGGCCAGCTCGTCGGCCAGGGCCCTCAGGAGCACGTCAGTTTGTTTGGGCCGGCCGCGAAGCCGCCAGTAGTAGATGCGAAACGCCCGCCAGTCCGGCACGTAGCGCAGAATTCGCCGCGGCGTGAACAGGTGCGACTTCGTGACGGTGCCGACCATGATCGTCTCGATCGCGCCATGCCGGCGAAGGCGGCGAATCCAACTGCCGGGACGGGCCACCGCCGCCTCGTAGAACACGTCCACCTCGGATGCCAGCGCCCCATCCACATAGCCGGCCAAGCCCACGCAGATCACACGTCGGCCTGCTCTTTTCGCACCGGCGGCGACCATGAACGGCAGCCGGCCTCCGCCTGCGACCAGGCCCACGACGTTGGCCTCTGTCATGCCGGATGTCCTGCGATCGTTGTGCTGTTGCGATGGATCATCTGCGATCTCATGGAAACGATGGCGCCGTTTCCCGGCGGCTTTCCTCTCGTACCGCGATCAGGCACAGGGACGCGGCGAGGCAGCCAAGGCCGGATTCTATCCGATCCTCCGGTGCCGTCAAGCCCGTCGGTCTGGGGTTCTCGGTTCTCCGTTGCCGGTTGCCAGGTGACAGCAACCGGCAATCGGCAACGAACAACCAGTCACTAACGACCAGGGGGCAGGGGTCAAAGGCAGGATGGCCCTGCCCGACCCCTGAACCCCGACCCCCTGGATATAGGGCAAATCGTTTGTCTTACATGTCATTCGACTGCGACAGGTCGGCCAAAGGCGACATCGTCGATGAAGACGATACCCGTACCGCCGGCGGTCGGGTTGGTCCGGCTGCCGATGCCGATGGCCATCGTATCGATCCGCCTGAGATTCACACCGTCAAGATCGCTTAGCGGGATCTGCCATTCGGTCCAGCCGGAGCGGCCCACGATGTTCGCATCCGGATGCGTCACGACCGCCGACCCGCCGGCTGTGTCCTCCAGCGCCACGTACAGCGGCGCTATCGCGTTGCCCGCCGGCTGGGCGACGCCGATCTCGGCGACCTGCCAGTCGCCGGCGACGTTGCCCGTGAAGGCCACGTTCGAGAACTCGGCGCTGGTGGCCTGATTGACGTTGTGGCTGGTCACGGCCAGACCGATCAGCACCGGGTCCGTCATCGCCAGCGTGATCGTATCGCCGCGTGGCGTCCACGTCTCGCCGTCCGGCGAAGTGTAGCCCTGAAGCGTGTTGCCTTCACGCGTCACACGCACCCAGTACGGCGGAGCCAACGGACCGTCCTCGTAGGTGTGCTGAGAGACCGATGCGCCCCCGGCCGTCATCCGCTGCTGGAACGTCGCACCGCCGCCGTCACCGCCCGTCAGCGCCATGAACACGTTGGTCGCGCCGGCCTCGGCGTTCTCCCGGATCATCACGCCGACCTTGACCCAACTGTTCGTGCTGGCGTCCAGGTACTCGACGCGGGCCGTGATCGAACCGTTGCCGGTGAGGTTCTTGTGCGCGTAGCGGAACTGGTCGGCGTTGTCCCAGATGTCGTTACCGATGGCGTTCATCAGGATCGTTCCGTCGGCCATTTCGACGAAGGCCGGCGCCCGACCGGCGACGAACAGACGCAGCGTATCGGCGCCGTTGACGGTCCAGTCCTGCGGCGAGTCAAACGTGCGTACGGTCTCGGAGTAGAACAGCGAACCCGTATTGTTGTACTGCAAGGGCATCGACTGGCTGCCGCTGTGGACGATGGTCCGCTCGGCGAATGGCGTTTCCAGATAGCCGACCGTCGAGCCGGTGTTGTTGACCCAGCCGTCCAGCCACGTGTCGAAGATTGCCTCTCCGG
>JAAYBA010000583.1 GCA_012719085.1 Planctomycetota bacterium | reverse complement strand
GGTATGCTATCGCACCGTTTGCCGGCCGTCAAGGTGTCCCGACACCCTCAGCGGGGGGATGCAGACGGTATAAAAAAAGACGGAGGATTCCGATTTTCGCATCCACATTCGCCTCCTCCGTGACGCCTACTATAGAGAGTGTCGCCTTATGGGTGGCCTGTGGACAGGGTGAAGACGCAGGCGGCGGGCGGGCTGCGTCTTCACTCATTTCGGCCGGTTCCGGTCCACCGCCAAAGGCCTGTCCCGCCGCGAACTGCGTGCCGGCGACCCCACCCCCACATCGCCGGCGCCGAGGTCGGCCTGAGAATTGCCCTTGACGCCCAACTGCCATAAGACGTAAGATCGAGCGTGTTTACGACATTTGGCACCGGCACCGGCCGCGATTACGAGGAAATACTGGATGATCGTCGATTGTCACACCCACATTCGATCCCTGGATGAGGCCGAGCTGTCAGAGCACTTGGCCGCGGCCGAAACGGTTGACGCCTGCGTGGTCCTGGCCACGCTGGACGGCTCACGCGACGAGATGAACAGGATCCTGGGCCAGTACGTCGGCCGGCATGCCGACCGGATGGTCGGATTCGGCATCGTGGACCCGACCGAAGACCGCATCGACGACCGGCGTCTGGCGGAACTGACCGAGACGCTGGGGTTCAAGGGATTCATCCTTTATTGCTCGATGTCCGGCTTCCACCCCACGCACAGTCGGGCCATGCGGTTCTACGAGGCCGTGCAGGAAATGGGGATGCCGATCTTCTTCCACAACGGCAGCCATTCCCTGAAGGCCTCCGCCATTCTTGAATACACACAGCCCTACCTGCTGGATGAAGTCGCACGGGCCTTTCCCAGACTCCGAATCATCATCGGGAACATGGGCGTGCCGTTCGTCGAGCAGACGCTCTCGATGGTGGGCAAGCACGAGCGGGTCTACGCCGATCTGACGATTCGACCCAGCAAGGTGTGGCAAACCTACAACATCGTCGTCGCCGCCCACGAGCGGGGGGTGATGGACAAGCTCTTGTTCGGAAGCGGGTTCCCGCTGAGCAGCGCCGACGAGTGCATCGAAACCCTTCTCGGCTTCAACATGCTCCTGTCCGACACCAAGCTTCCCACCGTTCCCCGGGGCAGCATCCGGAACGTGATCGAGCGGGATTCGCTGGAGTTGCTGGGCATCGAGCACGAGCAGATCAGACCGCCGGAACGCAAGCCGCAGACATCGCTGCCGGCGCGACAGAGCGATTAGCCACCGATCGCCGGGCTTTTCGCCAAGGGGAGAATGGCCAATCATGGAAGAAAGAGGCAAGTGGGGCACCAACCTCGGGTTCCTGCTGGCGGCAATTGGCTCGGCGGTGGGGTTGGGCAATATCTGGCGATTCCCATACGTCGCCTATGAAAACGGCGGCGGCGCGTTTCTCATCCCGTATTTCGTGGCGCTCTTCACCGCGGGGATCCCCGTCCTGATGCTGGAATTCGCGCTGGGCCACCACAAAGAGGCCTCGGCGCCGAAGGCATTCCGGCACATTGACGCCAAATGGGAGTGGCTGGGCTGGTGGGCCGTGCTGTTCGTCATGTTCGGCATCCAGCTCTACTACACGGTCATCATCGGCTGGTGCGCCAATTACATGCATTTTTCGCTGACGATGGCCTGGGGCAGCGATCCCGACAAGTTCTTCCGTGAATTTCTCGGTCGGACCGACGCGAACGACATCTGGGCCATCGAGGGGTTCCAGGGGCCGATCGTGGTTGCGGTCGCCCTCATCTGGCTGATCGACTGGGGCATCACCTTCGGCGGCGTCCAGAAGGGGATCGAGCGAGCGGTCAAGGTCATGATGCCGATTCTCATTCTGGTGACGGTTGGCATCGTGGTCTGGGCCCTGTTCCTGGAAGGCGCCGGCACCGGCATTCGGCATTACGTGACGCCCGATTTCACCAAGATCACCGACTTGAAGGTCTGGATCGCCGCCTATGGCCAGATCTTCTTTTCTCTGTCCCTGGGCTTCGGGATCATGATCGCCTACTCTTCCTATCTCTCGCGCCGGGCGAATATCTTCCGAAACAGTCTGATCGTGGCCTTCGCCAACAGCTCGTATGAGGTCTTCGCCGGGTTCGGCGTGTTCAGCATCCTCGGCTACATGGCCGTCCAGCAGAACAAGGAAGTCGGCGAGGTTGTGCGCGACAGCATCGGGCTGGCCTTCGTTGCCTATCCGCAGGCCATCAGTCTGCTGCCCTGTGGACGGCTCTTCGGCGTTTTGTTCTTCCTGTTGCTGGCCATTGCGGGGATCTCCTCGTCGATTTCCATCATCGAAGCGTTCGTCTCGGCCGTCCAGGACAAGTTTGCCTTCGGTCGAAAGCGCATTGTCACCACCATCTGCGCGATCGGCTTTGCCGGCTCGCTGCTGTTCACGACGAATGTAGGGCTCTTCTGGCTGGACATCGTCGATCATTTTCTCAATCACTACGGGTTGGTTGTGGTCGGGATCGTCGAGGCGCTGGTGGTGGGCTGGCTCTATCGAACCGATCGCCTCAAGGCCCACATCGTGGCGAATCTGGGGCTCAGCGGCACCCGGCACAAGGTGTTCAACTACGTGGTGCTTCAGCTCTGGATGTACTGCATTCGGTTCGTCACGCCGGTGGCGCTGGGGATCGCCATCGTTCACAGTCTCGTTCGGGAACTCGCGACGCCGTATGAGGGTTACCCGATCTCAGGGATCATCATTCTCGGCGTCGGCTGGCTGCTGGTGACGCATGTCTTCGCGTTCGGGTTGTCCGGCCTGCCCTGGCGGGGCGGGCCGCCCGAGTCGACCGGCTCGAGGTGACACCGCACACTACTTGGGCTTGAACCCGTCCTTGACGCGGCCTTCGGTGTATTTGCGGCAGGCCTGCTCGAGGTCGACATCCGTGATGTTCGCCAGCGTGCAGAGCCAGGCGAAGACGTCGGCGAACTCTTCCACCCGGTTCTCCTGGTCCTGCGAAGCCAGCGCCGTGGCGAGTTCCCCGACCTCCTCGATGAACCACAGGAAGGTGCGAGAAACCCCGCGCTCCATGTCCCGCTCCTTGTATTTGCGAGCGATCAGTTCCTGGAACTCGCGAATTTGCATATCCGGCGCGCACTCCAAGCCCAATGCAACCTGAGAAGCCCTCGGCCGGGATCGTCCTGGCTACGACAGAACCGACGCCTCCGCGGCGCTATTTCGTCGCCAGCAAGGTCGAAAGCTTGGCCTTCTGAAAGACGTTCCTCGCCTGAGAAATAGCCTTGTTGTAGGTTTGTTCGGCTTTGACGGCGTACTTGTCCCTTCCTGCCTGCTCGGCCAGATTCAACTCCCCGGTCAGCGGGCCGTCCACCGCCTCGATGATTTCCAGCATGGTGATCTTGTTGGTGGGCTTGGCCAGGGAGAAACCGCCGCGAGGCCCGCGCTTGCTGCGCAGCACGTTCGCACGCACCAGTTGTTGGAGGATCTTGAGCAGGTATTCCAGCGGGATATCGTACTCTTTCGAGATATTCTGCGACAACACCACCCCTTTACCCTGATGCCGGGCAATGTAACCGACCGCCAAAAGAGCATATCCTGTCGATCTGCTAACTCTCATGCTGTTCTCCTTCTGTCCTTTCAGAACTACCGGTGATTCCTTTTCATCCTCTGCCGGGCAATGGCCCTGTCCCCATCCGGATCGTGGGGCCGAACGGCCGCTGCTGCCTGGGGCAGGCGAACCGCCGGAAGAAAAGAAACTGCGCTTCAGGATATCTCAAGAGACCCCACGATTGCCTGTTCGTCTTGCATCGCTCGCCGATGGCACCCCAGGCCGCGACGAAACGAAAGCGGTATTAGTATCTACGGTTTGCGGCCAATAGCAAGAGATTTCTTGTCAGAAAAATGGGAATTTGTCCGCCGGCTTCGGACGTGCTGCGCCCATTCGATGGCGAGCCGATCCAGGCAAAAATCGCGGCTTCCTCCAAAACCCTTGACAGGGGTGCCGACCCATCCTACGATGGTTGCGTTTCTTGGCGTCTTTTATTGGGGAGACCTGAGCTATGGCTGCCATTCAGCCGCGCGTGAGCGTTGAGTACCTCGAGGGTGCTACCGTGGTGGCATTCACCGATGACAAGATCCTGGAGGACACGGATGTACGCGCCCTGCGCGAGTCCATCGAGGCCGTCATCGAACAGGCCGGCCGTCTCCATCTGGTCCTGGACTTTCGTCACGTCCGGTTCCTCTCCTCGGCGGTTCTGGGCCTGTTGATTCGTGTCAGCAAGCGTGTCAGCGAGCAGGGAGGGCAACTGAAGCTGGCCAACATCCACCCCGGGATCTACGAAGTCTTCAAAATCACCCGTTTGACGAACATATTCGATATCTATGAAAGTGTGGACAGCGCGACGCAGAGTTTTGCCGATCACCGATAGGCCCTGCGTGGACGCGGCCCCGGCGGATGACCCGGTCGGTTCGCTCCGGTTAGCGGTGCGTGTACACGGGAAGGTATGATGTTATGGCGTCCGAGGCGCCGATTCAGGGTTCCATCGTCGTTCAGAGCACGCCATCGGCCATCAGTCTTCCCTGTCGGCAGATCCTGTCGGCGATGGAGGAGAAAGGGTTCGGCAAGGATGATGTTTTTGCCGTGCACCTGGCTGTCGAGGAGGCGTTTGTCAACGCCGTCAAGCACGGCAACAAGATGGACCCGCTCAAAACCGTGACGGTCGATTACACGGTCGATGACGAGAAGGTCGAAATCGCCGTCCGGGATCAGGGTGGGGGGTTCGATCCGCAGAGCATTCCCGACCCGCGCGTCGGGGAGAACCTCTATCGTCCCGAAGGACGAGGACTGCTGCTGATGAGCGCGTACATGCACGTCTTCGAGTACAACGAACGCGGCAACGGCGTCCATATGATCCGTTACAAGGACAAGCCGATTGCCGGCCGAAGTGATGTCGCCGCCGGCTGAGCGCGCCGGTGTCGAGTTCCGTCACGTCCCATGCAATTGCCTCCCGCATCGATCCGACCGTCCCATAAGTTCCTGCTCCATCATGATTGAAGCCTGCCAGTGTCCGCCTGTGGCGGCTGATGGAGGCATCGGCAAAGTCCGACTCCCATCTGGTCGAAGTCCTTCCGGGTGAATCGGTTTTCCCGGTGACATGAAGGAGTCAACTCGATGGACATGTACGATGCGATGTTTTCGGCCGGCTATCTCCTCTGCGAGCGGATCGCCCGACAGGTGTTCGACGTTCTGGCCGAGAACGGTCCGATCCTGGCAATCATGGACCGCAGCGGCAACTGCTGGACCAGCGACGCAGAGGCGTTCGACCGGCGCAACCCGGGGGAGACCGTCCTCGAAGACCTCTGGGACAAGGTGGACGACGGTTTCGAGCCGGCCTTCGCGACGACGGACAAAGGGATTGTCGTGACGGCGCAACTGGCCACCGAACAGACCAACTGCGGCTACCTCGTCCTGATTCTCTCTCCGCACGATTCGGTGTGGACGCGTGACCACATGAATCTGGCCGAGGCCTTGTTCGCCCAGATCGGCCTGGTGGCCCGGCTCATCGAGACCGCGACGCTGCTCAGCGATACGCAGGTCAAGTGCTACAGCGTCTACGGCACCAGTGAAGCGCCCGCGAACTGATCGGGCATGCCTCGGTGCGACGGTCGAATCGACGGCGTGCGGTCGATGCACACGGTCGCGCGCCGGGGGAGGCCGGGGGTTTTGGGCATTGCGAGCGACGCGTTGGATGCTATAATGCACCCGGCCAGCGGCGCGAACGTTCCGCAGAACGCAGGGCGATCGAGATTCGGTGAGATCGGGGCGATGTAGTGAAGTTTCAAGTATTCAGAGACGGCAAGGCGGTCGAAGCCTTTACGCCATACGGCGCCTATCTGTTCGGCACGGACGGCATCAGCGTTCGTCGCACGAAGATCGGGTTCAAGAAAGGCTACGTGGAGTGCGTCCGCTCGAACATGGAGACCGCCGGTCTGGCCCTGCTGTGGCCGATCGACGGGTTCGGACGGATTCTGCTGCCGACGACCTGTCTGCCCGAGCGGGAGCGCCCCTACAATCTGAACGTGGAGATCGTCCGGGCCAAGCTCATGCAGATCACCAATCGGCGCGAGGACTGGTCCTTCTTCGACGAAATCGAGGGGATGGAGGGCGTCGCAAAGGAATCGCGGGACCTGTTCATCGACGCGATCCAGAACATCGGCCGCCCGGAGCGGGCGTCTCAACTGGCGGACGAGTCGCTGCGCAAAGCGATGGTCTATTCCGAGAAGCTGGCGGTGCGTCAGGGCAAGGCGCTGTTTGACCGACGCCGGAAGAGTCACGGTTTCAGCCGAGGCTGTCTGGGATGTCGGATCGACCCGGCCCGGATGAGCAAGTCCGCCTATGTGGATCGGTTGGCGGAACTGTTCGCCTCGGTGACGGTTCCCGTGAACTGGGCGCGGGTCGAAACGCGCCAGGGACATTACGACTTCTCCGATCTGGACGCCTGCATCGGGATGCTCAGCCGGCGCAAGGCGGTGCTCAGCGCCGGGCCGCTGCTTCGCTTCTCGAAGGAGAGCCTGCCGGACTGGCTGCTGCAGTCGGGCATGGGATTCGAGAAGATGCGGGAGATGGCCTATCAGTTCGTCTCGAAGGTGGTGGCGCGATACGCTGCGGTCGTCCATCGATGGTACGTCATCAGCGGGCTCAACGCGGTCAATCAGTTCAATTTCAATTTCGAGCAGATCCTCGAGATGACGCGGGCGGCCAACATGGCCGTGCGAGCGGCCGGCAGCCGGGCGGTGCGCGTGATCGAGGTCAGTTGCCCGTGGGGCGAGTACTACGCCACCACGCCGGGCAGCATCCCGCCGTTCGTCTACATGGACATGGTCGTTCAGAGCGGGACCAGCTTCGACGCGTTTGGATTGCAGATGCAGTTTGGAAAGGACGAGAGCGGGATGCACCTGCGTGACATGATGCAGATCTCGTCGATTCTGGACTGTTTCGCTCCGGTGGCCAAGCCGCTGCACATCACAGACGTGCAGATTCCCAGCGAGAGCGGCAAGGGGCCGTTCAACGTGGATGTGGCCGGGCTGTGGCATCGCAAATGGGACCAGACGCGGCAGGGGCAGTGGTTGGACCGCTTCTACAAGATCGTCCTGAGCAAGCCGTTCGTCGAGGCCGTCAACTATGGCAGCCTGGCCGACAGTCCCGCCGATGCCATCGCGAACAGCGGTCTTCTGACCGATGCGTTGGAGCCCAAGGAGGCATTTGGGACACTCAAGCGGCTCCATGTCTCGATGTTCAAACGATAGTCGATCCGCCGCCGGCCGTGGCGGCGCGGGCGTACCATGACGCCAGTGAATCCAACAGCGAGCGAGAAGAGGAGCCGGCGGTCGCTCCAGTCGATCGGATTGGTGGTCTTATCCTGTGTTTCCGTAATGGCCGGGGTGTGCCTGTTCCTGACGGCGGCCGGGCACGGCGAGGTGACCACGCCCTATGCTTCCGAGAGGGTCAATCCCAATACGGCTCCTGTCGGCAGCCTGATCCG
>JAAYBA010000582.1 GCA_012719085.1 Planctomycetota bacterium | reverse complement strand
GGCGCGACGATCCTTCGCTCCGAGGGCATGGGCGCGTACATCTCGAACCTGCCGCTGTTCGCCAGCTTTCTGGGGTTCATGCGCGAGGACGTGAAGATCAGCCATACGATCCTGACGCTGATTCCGGAGCAGGACGAGGCCAGGATCGTCCGCGGGATCGAGTCCATCACCGGCGACCTCGACAAAACCCGCGGCGCCATGGTCATGACACTCGACGTCGCCTTCTACAAAGGCACCATGGACATGCTGTAACGAGCACCACGACGGCTGCTCGATGGGAGGTATTCTAATGAATCGAAGAGAGTTTTTGCTGCATTCGGGTCTGTCGTGTCTGGGGCTCGGGGCCCTGGCGGGTTGCACATCGACCGCCGCCGGGCGCAAAACGGCACGACGTCCCAACATCATCTATCTGCTGGCCGATCAGTTGCGGTACCAGTCCTGCGGCTACGCCGGCGATCCGCCTCTGGCGGACACGCCCAACCTCGATCGCCTTGCGTCGGAAGGGATGAGCTTCCGTCAGGCGGTCTCGCACATGCCCGTCTGCTCGGCCTACCGCGCCTCGCTGTTCACGGGCAAGCATACCAGCGGCACGGGCATGGTCATCAACGAGCTGCGGATGAACCCGAATCAGAGGTGCCTGGGCCACGTGCTGACCGAGTCCGGCTACGAGACGGGATACATCGGCAAGTGGCACCTCTACGCCAACCAGCTCGGCAATCACCTCGATCCGGCCAATTCGTTCGTCCCGCGCGGGCCCCACCGCCTCGGCTTCGACGGCTACTGGGCCGCCTACAACTTCCACCATGACTACTACGGCAGCTACTACCACACCGAATCGCCCGAGAAGATCTTCTATGGCGAAGGCGTTTTCGAGCCCGATGCGCAGACCGAAATGGCGATCGAGTTCCTCTCGAAGAAGTCGGGTGACGAAAAGCCCTTCTTCCTGATGGTCTCGTACGGGACACCGCATGACCCGTGGGTCAAGAGCAACGTGCCGGCGCGGTTTTACGAGAGGTTCAAGGACGTGACGTTTGAAATGCCGCCCAACTACTCCGACGAGATGGACCCGTACGGCGACGAGTGGTCGAATATCGAGAAGAGCCCAGAGCTGATCGACGAGTGGATGCGCAACTACTACGCGATGACCGCCAACCTCGACTGGAACGTCGGTCGCATCCTCGACGCGGTCGATAAGGCAGGCCTCGCCGACCAGACGCTGATCGTGTTCACGAGCGACCACGGCGAGATGTTCGGCGGGCATGGGCGGATGAAGAAGAACATCTTCTACGAAGAGGCCGCCCGCGTGCCGTTCCTGATGCGGTGGAAGGGCCGCATCCCCGCCGGCGGCGTCTCGGACGCGTGCCTGAACACGCCGGACATCATGCCCACGCTGCTGGGCCTGGCCGGACTCGGCTCCTGCATCCCGCAGAGCGTCGAGGGCATGAACCTGAGCCACGCGGCGCGGGGCAAGAGCGGCCCGGAACCCGAGGCGGCCTTCCTCATGAACACCGGCGCCTGCGCCATCTGGGAAGATGGCCACGAGTGGCGCGCCCTGCGGGACCAGCGCCACACCTACGCCGTCTTGCGAGGCGAAGGCCCCAAGAATCTCCCGCGAAAAGAGGTCCTGTTTGACCACGTCACCGACCCCTGGCAGATGAAGGATCTGTCCGCCGATCCGGCTCATGCCGAGACTTTGCAGAAGTGCCGGGCCATGCTCCAGGCCAAGATGGCCAAACTCAACGACACCTTCCCGGCTTCAAGCTGGTACCGCGACCGCTGGACCGACGGCAACCGCCTCATCACCGCCAGCGC
>JAAYBA010000581.1 GCA_012719085.1 Planctomycetota bacterium | reverse complement strand
GTGAGGATTTTGCAGCCGGTCTCGGTGATCAGGATGTCGTCTTCGATGCGGACGCCCAGCTTGCCGGGGATGTAGATGCCGGGCTCGATGGTGAGGATCTGCCCGGCCTGGAGCGTGCCTTTGGCGTCCTCCTTGAGGAAGGGGTCCTCGTGGATCTCGAGTCCGATGCCGTGGCCGCTGCCGTGGCCGTAGACGGGCAGACCGCTGTCGCGGATGACCTTCCGGGCAGCCTCGTCCACGTCGCGGAGCCGGGCTCCCGCCTTGGCGGCGGCGATCGCGGCGGTCTGAGCGTTGGCCGTCACTTCATAGGCTCGCCGGTACGCGGCGCTGGGTCTGCCGACCACGCAGCATCGCGTGATGTCGGCGGTGTAGCCGTCGAATCGGGCGCCGAAGTCGATCAGGATCGTGTCCGTTCTCTTCAGCTTCCTTGGGCCGGGCTGATGGTGCGGTCGGGAGGCGTTGGGGCCGAAGGCGACGATCGTCTCGAATCCCGGTTTGCACCCCAGCCGGCGGATTTCCAGATCGACGATTCCCGCCAGCTCGCTTTCGCAGATTCCCGGCTTGAAGAACGCCGTTGCCTTCGCCAGCGCCTTGGCGGACAACGCGGCGGCCTTCTTGATCTTGGCGAGTTCCGTGGCATCCTTGGCGCTGCGGAGCCCTTCGGTGATCCCGCTGACGCTCTTGAGCCGGGCGTTCAATCCCTTCTTCAGGGCCTCAAACACTGCCACGGAGACGGATTTGTGGATGGCCACGGTTCGTACGCCGTTGAGCTTGGAAATCAGTTGAGCGGCCGCCTCTGTTATCGGGCCTTTGCGCTGCACGAGGGTCGTTCGGACGCATTCTCTGGCGGCTTGTTCCGTATAACGGCTGTCCGTGATGAGGTACACCGCGTTCGGCGTGATCGCCGCCCAACTGTCTTCGCCGCCGAAGGCAGTCACGTAGGTGACGTCCACGGCCTTGGTCAAGATCAGGCAATCGATGCCTTTTTCACGGAGTTGGCGGCGAATGTCTTTCAGTCGCTGTCGGTTTGGCTCGATCTTCATGGCTTCTCCGGCGGTTCTCCATACCCTGTATTCCCGGCGGGTAGCTGCTCGGCCGCCGGAAAGGCATAACTATCAGGAAACCGCTGCGGAGGGAAGATTTTTCGTCCCGCCATTTGGCCCGGTCAGCGGTTATCCCTATACTTTGGTCAGAAGCGGGATGTATGCGGAAGAGGGCGCCCGGGGCGAGTGGGCTGCGAGGGTTTCCGGGAGAGGGAACAAACTTTTCTTCAAGATTCATTTCCACGAGGAGGACGGCGCAGGCCGTCCTTTTTTTCTGCCTTGCCCGATCGGGCCAAAGCCATTAGAATGGCTGCCTGTTCCGATAAGATTCCCTAATCTTCTATGAAGTTGCTTCTCCTATGTTGCTGCCAATTCGGGTGAACATCCAGCCGCGGCGCACGCCGTATGCCAACTACGCGCTGATTGCGTTGAACGCCGCCATCTTCCTTCTGCAGTTCACGATTCACCCTGGAACCGGAGGATTGGTCTTTCGGCCCTGGGTCGGCGATTTCCTGCTGGTGCCCCGGATCTCACCCTGGTGGACGTTTGTCACCTATGCCTTTCTGCACCACGATTTCTGGCATATCCTGTTCAATATGTTCTTCCTGTACCTCTTCGGCAAGAACGTCAACGACAAGCTTGGCAATCTGGCGTACACGGTCTTCTATGTCTGCGGCGCCGTCTTCAGCGGGTTGGGGCACGCCCTGCTCCATTCGGCCACGCCGGTACCCACGCTGGGGGCCAGCGGGGCTGTGGCGGCGGTGACGGGGGCCTACCTGGTTCTGTTTCCGCAGTCGCTTCTGACCATTGTTTACTGGTTCTTCTTCATCGGAACGATTGAACTGCCCGCGCTGTATTTCATCGTTCTGAAGATGATCCTCTTGGACAACATTCTTGCCCGCGGTCAGGGCAGCATCGCGTATGACGCGCATCTGGGCGGCTACGCCTTCGGCATTGGTGTGACTGTTCTGCTTCTGGCGTTGCGGCTGGTGAGCACGAACCAGCTCGATCTCTGGGCGATGATCAAGCGATGGAACCGTCGTCGTCGGTATCGGGACGTCGTGGCCGGCGGCTACGACCCGTTCTCGGGGGCAGACAACAGGCGGGCCGTGGAGAGCGGCGATGCGGAGAAGACCTTTGCCGAGAAGCAGAAGGACGTCGATGTGCGGGAGCTTCGGGGCGCCATCAGTCGCCGATTCGATGAGCACAACCTGGCGGCGGCGGCCGATCTCTATATCCAACTGATGCACGTCGACCGCGAACAGGTGTTGGCCCGCCAGCACCTTCTCGACATTGCCAACCAACTGGCCAGCAGCCAACGGGCCTCCGAGGCGGCCTGGGCGTACAGCCAGTTTCTGGCCCATTACGACTCCTACGAACATGCCGAGCAGGTGGAGCTGATGTTGGGGCTGTTGTACAGCCGGTATCTGAATCGGCCGCAAGAGGCCGTCAAGCACCTGCATCGCGCCGCCGAGAGGCTGTCGGATCCGGCCCAGATCCAGATGTGTCGGGACGAGCTGGCCAGGCTGGAAGGCTGAAGGTCCGACTTTTTCGGCGGTCCCGGCGATGGTGCGACTTGGCCCTTGACAAATCTGCCCAGAGCCGGTAGTTTCACATGCGAAGGATCGACCTGCCAGCGGGCCGTTTCTGATGCATCGATGGGAACATCTGAATAGGAGGCAAAAGGATGCAAGCTCGCATGAAATTCCCGAGACGTGCGGTGCGCATAGCGTTTGGGAGGTGTCTTCCGCTCGCTCTGTTTCTGTCTGCGTTGCTGACTCTGTCGGCTGGGGCACAGGCCCAGCCGGACACGAATCTTCCGGCCGTTCCCGAGGCTACGAGGACTGTTGCCGACGCCGGGGCGCCGTTCGTCGCCGAGGTGGTCGGAAACGACGTATACCTTCGCTCGGGCCCTGGAACGAATTTCTACCACTGCGGCAAGCTCTACAAAGGCGACCGGGTTCAGGTCGTCAAGTCGCAGCAGGGCTGGTCGTGTATCGTTCCGCCGCCCGGGTGTTTCTCATGGGTGGCCATGCACTATGTCAGCATCAACATAGAGAACCCCACACAGGGCATCATCACGGGCGACAAGGTGGGGGTCTACGCGGGGTCGGATTACGTCGAGCCTATGCACTCCACCAGTCGTCAGGTGGCTCTCGACCGCGGCCAGATGGTCAAGCTGCTCAGCGAGGAAAAGGACGACTATTATAAGATCGCACCGCCGGAAGGCGCGTATCTCTGGGTTAGCAGTCAGTTCCTTCAACCGGTGAGGTCGCCGATGGAGACCACGCCTTTCGAGATCGCTGTCGGTCCGAACACACCGGTCGAGACGCCGCCGACGGCCCAGGAATTGCAGACCGAATCCGATCTGCTCGACGCGTATTACGCCCTGAGCAAACTGGTTAAGGAGGAACGCAACAAGCCGATGGCCCAGCAGGATTACGCTGAGTTGAAGGAAAAGCTCCGCGCCTTGGCGGAGAACCCCATCGGCGGGCGGGCGACGCGGTATGCGGATTTCACGCTCAAGCAGGTCGAGCGATTCGAGCTGGCCGGCACCGTCGCCAAGGAAATGGCGATGCAGAGCAAGGAGTTGGAGAAGGTCAACGAGAAGATCAGCGAGGCCAGAGAGGCGCGACTGGCTCAGATCGGAGACATGGGCCGGTTCGCCGTCATCGGAAAACTTGAAACCACAAGTGTATATGGCCCGACGGCTGCTCAGACCCAGCGCTATCGTGTTCTGGATGAATCAGGTCGAACCATTTGCTATGTGGCGCCGACGGGCGCTGCGGCAGGCAAAGACCTGAGCGGATTCATCGGTCGCAAGGTCGGTCTGGTCGGAGAGATCCAGCCGCATCAGGCGACGGCCCGGGCCTTCGTGGAATTCTCGGTGATCGTGCCGCTCGACTGAGGAGAATCGATGTGAATCCCGCCGAGCAGTCGGGATTGGCATCTCTGGTATAACAATGAAGAAGTCGCGCCCTTGTGTAAAGGACGCGACTTCTGTTCTTTTCAGCGTCTCAGGCAGAGCGAGCCGCCTGAGGAATGGTGACCGGGATCAGTCTTTGCCCGGAACGGCTGCGATGTCGTCCAGCGGCGCGACCACCTCGCCCTTCTCGAAGTCTTCTGCGCTTGGCTTGAGGGTGAGATTGTAATACGGCGAACTCTCGTTCTCCACGACGTCCTTCCAGCGAACGAGCTTGCCGGTATACGCCGCGATGCGGCCCATGATCGCCGTCAGCGTCGAGGTGGCGACGTTGTGCGCCTCGTTGATGGGGTTGCCGGTCATGATGCTCTGGAGCAGATTGACGTGTTCCTGGACATAAGGATTGCGATCGGGGAACTCGGGGACCTCGATCTCCTTGGCGGCCTTGAGTCCGCCGCCGCCCCAGGTTTCGCCCTGCGTGCCGCGGAAGAACTCGCGGACGCCTCCGTCGGTGCCGTTGATCTGACGACACATGCTATGAATGCGGAGGCCGTCGCCGTAGTCGAGATCGAGGCTGAAGAAATCGAATTGATTGCCGGTCTTGCGGCGGGCACGGCCCCCGAAGCCCAGCGCCGAGGTCGGCGTGCGGCCGATGTACCAGTTGGCGACGTCGAGATTGTGCACGTGCTGCTCGACGATGTGGTCGCCCGACATCTCGGTGAAGCTGACCCAGTTGCGGACCATGTAGTCGGCGTCGCTCTCGTTGGGGTCCTTGGTCTTGTACCAGAGGGCGCCGCCGCACCACCAGACCGCACCGCCGGCGATCTCGCCGATTGCGCCGCGCTCCAGTGCATACTTGATCCGTTGATAGCCCGCCTGATGCCGGCGCTGCGTGCCGGCGACCACGGCCAGGCCCTTCTGCTTGGCGATCTCACCGGCGGCGATCACCTTGCGACCGCCGGGCGGATCGACGGCGACCGGCTTTTCCATGAACACGTGCTTGCCGGCGCGGACGGCGGCGTCGAGGTGCACCGGACGGAAGTTCGGTGACGTGGCCATCAGGACGACCTCGACGTTGGTGTCGAGCAGTTGCTTGTAGCCGTTGGCCCCGGCGAAGCACCGCGCTTCCGGGACGTTGTATTTCTTGCCCGTCGCCACGGCCCGGTTCTTGAACCAGTCGGCGGTTGCGACGACCTCCAGCTCGACGCCGAGGACCTCGGCTGCTTCAAAACAGTTTTCCAGGGCGCCATTGCCGCGTCCGCCGCAGCCGATCAGTGCGACGCGGAATTTTCTCTTGGCCTGCGCGGCGAACAGCACGCTCTTGCCGGCCATGACCGCCGCCATCCCCGCGGCCGAATTCCGGATGAAGTGCCGACGCGAGAGGCTTTCCATGTTGTCCGTGCGATTGTGCTTCATACAATGTTCCTTTCGTACTACGGGTCTTACTGCATCTGCCACATCCGATCGAGGTCAGACCTCGAAATCGTCACAAGCTCGATAGGCGTCGATCACGG
>JAAYBA010000080.1 GCA_012719085.1 Planctomycetota bacterium | reverse complement strand
GCCGACGACGACGTCGCGGACCACTTCGACCGACACGAGGGGTTCGGCAACTTCGGCGGCGAGACCCTCAAAGTGGTCGGCTCGCCCGCTTTTCACCTGCCGGCGGCAGCACTCTGGTACGTCGTCAGCGCCGACAAGCAGAACGACGTCGGCAAACAACGGGCCGTCACGATGCTCTCGGCCCTGACCATCAACGGCGTCGCCACCACCGGTCTGAAGGCCATCCGCCACAACGATCAGCCCGACGGCGAGATGTGGGCCTGGCCCAGCGGTCATACGTCCAGCTCGTTCACCGTCGCCTCGGTCCTGCACGAGTTCTACGGCCTGAAAGTCGGCCTGCCCGCCTATCTCGGCGCCGGCGTCGTCGCCTGGCGCATGATGGACCAGGGCGACCACTGGGCCAGCGACGTGGTCTTCGGAGCCTGCCTGGGCTGGGTCGTCGGCCACACCGTGGCCCGCCACCACGAGGGGCCGCAGATCGCGGGATTCGACGTATTGCCCTATTACGGCAACCACGAGGACCCCGCGGTCGGAATCAACCTTCTGCGGCAGTTCTGAGCCTGCCGCCCGCTGAAACCCGACGGCGCTATGAGCCCCCGCCGTTGGCCTGCCAGATGTCCCGCTTGACCACCCAGACGCCCGGCTGATAGGGCTTGACCTGCGCGTGCTCGGGGACCCAGAGCTTCTCCTTGCGCCAGCTCTCGACGTGGCCGTCATAGAAGGCCAGATTGGCCGACCCGTTGTGCCGGTACATCGTCGGCCCGGCGCAACCGACCTGCTTGTAGGCGTTGACGCTGCCGTCCTGGCCCAGAACGTCCCACCCGTCGATGTAATTGGCGCCGCTCCACTTGCTCCACCAGTCGTGTCCCTCGTTGAAGTGGAGCTTCTCGGCCGGGTGCGGGATCGTGGACATCTTGTAGCCCAGGACCGCCATGTCCATCGTCGCCGTCCAGGAGGGCTGCCCGACGGAGGGAAACCAGTCTTCGATGTTGAAACCGTAACTGACCAGCGTGCCCGTCGTGCTGCCCTGCTCGACGTCGTGGGCATGCTCCCAGGCCTTCTGCCGGTCGCTCGGGCATCTGTACTTCTTCGGGGTCTGCACGATGGACTGGTCGGGCGAGTCCTCGGCCCCTTTGTAGCCAATGTACGTGCGAAAGACCGGGTTCCCCGTCCAGAGGATCGTTCCCCGGTCGTTGAAGACGCGGCACGGGACGCCCCAGTCGTCGTTGTTGGCCGCGTACAGGCCGTTGGCCAGGGCCAGACTGTGCAGGTTGCTCGCACAGACCATCTTGCGCCCCTGGTCGCGGGCCAGATTCAACGCGGGCATGAGAATGGCCATCAGAACAGCAATGACAGCAATCACGACGAGCAGCTCGATCAACGTAAACGCGTGTCGTTTCATCGTCCGGCTCCGTCTGACGCGTCGGGGGCAAGGGTCCGCAGGAAAGCCAAGGCAGGCCGTCCTGAGGACCATCGGCATGGGACGGTCCATGCCCGTCGCCTCCATGATACCGCTTTGCCCCCGCCGGGATCAAGGGCCATGCCCGGCCCCTCGGCACTTCGCCTCGTCGCCGCACCGGCATGGCGATACGTCCCTGTAAGGGCGATGCATGCATCCCCCTTACGATAGGCCCTTACGAGCCCACTACGAACAGTCTCATCCGACGCCCGATAACAACTGACGCATCATCACTTCCGGCGGCGGTCACCGCCGCAAATGACATAAGCCCATTCTATTTGGGCGATTTAGGAAAAATGACTTGACCTTTGAGGGGCGTCGGCGTAAAATTATAGTACGCAGTAGTCGTATGGGACGTGGGTTGGAGTGACTGAACTCTTGCACGAAT
>JAAYBA010000580.1 GCA_012719085.1 Planctomycetota bacterium | reverse complement strand
TGTTCAACATTGCCGAGGCGGGCCAATACGATCTGCGGCTGGTCTTCTACGAGCAAGGGGGCGGCTCCGAACTGGAGCTGTTTGCGGCGCCTGGTTCGCGCAACACGTTCAGTGAGACCCATTTCCGTCTCGTCGGCGATATCGCTCGCGGCGGACTCCAGGTCGGAGAGGGCAACGTCTGGTTCACGGACCACTTCGACGATGCGAGCTGGACGGCCGGCACCGGCGGCGTCGGCTACGAGGCGAGCGGCGGCAACTACCCCAACTACTTCGACATCGACGTCCAGGCCGAGATGTACAACCGCAACGGCTCCTGCTATATCCGGATTCCCTTCGAGGTTGGCGACGCGGAGTTCTCCAATCTGATCCTGAGGATTCGCTACGACGACGGCTTCGTCGCCTACCTCAACGGGGCCGAGGTCGCCCGGCGCAACTTTTCGGGCGAGCCGGCGTGGAATTCGACCGCCAATGCCGGCAACGCCGACGAGGCGGCGATCGTTCTGGCCAGCGTCGACATCTCCGCCCATGCCGGTCTGTTGCGGCAGGGGACTAATCTGCTGGCCATCCACGGACTGAACCTCTCGACCAACAGTTCCGATTTCCTCATCAGCGCCGAATTGGTCGCCGGGGAGATCAGCCAGGGGACGGTCGCGCCGCATGCGATCGAATACACCGAGCCGATCCTGCTGACCGGCAGCACGCACATCAAGGCCCGGACCTTCGCGGGCCAGTGGAGCGCCTTGAACGAGACGACGTTCGCGGTTGGCCCGGTGGCCGAGAGCCTGCGGATCAGCGAGATCATGTACAACCCCGCCGATCCGAACGCCGAGTATATCGAGCTGACGAACGTCGGCGCCGAGACGATCAACCTCTATCTCGTGCAATTCACGCGGGGGGTGCAATTCAACTTCCCGGACATCGACCTGGCGCCGGGCGAGCATCTGTTGGTCGTCGAAGATCTCGTTGCCTTTGAGGCGGTCTACGGACCGGGCCTGCCCGTCGCCGGACAGTATGCGGGCAAGCTCGACAACGCCGGCGAGTGGATCGAGCTTCTGGATGCGGCCGGTCAGGTCATTCACAGCTTCGATTATGATGACGACTGGTACGAAATCATCGATGGCCTTGGTTTCTCGTTGACGGTTCACGATCCGGCCGCGGTCGATCCGATCGCTCTGGGCGATAAGGGTTCCTGGCGGCCCAGCGTCTATGTCGGAGGCTCTCCCGGGTTTGACGATTCGAGCGACGCCGTCGAGCCCGGCGCTGTGGTCATCAATGAGATCATGGCCTACTTGCCGGGTGGTGCCGACTGGATCGAGTTGCACAACACCACGGATCGAGCGATCGAGATCGGTGGCTGGTTCCTCAGCGACGACAACGATGAACTGACCCGATACGAGATCGCCGAGGGCACCGTCATTGCTGTCGGCGGGTATCTCGTGTTCTTCGAGAACGAGCACTTCGGCAATACGAACGATCCCGGTTGCCACGTGCCGTTCGCACTGAGCCGTGACGGGGAGACCGTGTATCTGCACTCCGGCTCCGGCGGCGTTCTGACCGGCTACAGCGAGCGGGCCTCATTCGGGCCGGCCCGGGAGGGCGTCTCGTTCGGCCGATCCCCCGACGGCACCGGATCGTATGACCTCGTGCCGTCGAGCCAGCCGACCCCCGGCCAGCCCAACGCGGCACCCGCGACCATCGACGACCCGTAGAGGTCCCTCGTTTGTCATGCGGAGCGCAGTCGAAGCATCCGGCCATAGACCGGGCAGATGTCTGATTTGTGGCCGGATGCTTCGACTGCGCTCGGAATGGCAAGGTCCTGGTTTGACCGTCTTCAAGAGACCAAAGGTTGGTCCATTTTGTTTCCGTGCGAGACCTTCCCGCGTATGTTCTTGCCAGAGGCGGCGCACGTTTGGTATGCTTGGCGGGCGAATCGCAGTCGCGCGATGGAGCGGCGGCGACTCTCTTGGGATGGAATGGAGTAGACAGAACAGAGGCCTATGGCGGATTGGACGATCAACAAGCCCCTGGGTGAATGCTCCGGCACGGGCCGGGCGATCGAGCCGGGGGAGGAATACTTCGGGGCGCTGGTCGAGACCGAAGAGGGGCTCGAACGCCGCGACTACAGCGTGGAATACTGGGAGAGAGAGAAGCCCGCAGTGTTCTGCTTCTGGAAGAGCCGACTGGCCAGCCCGGACGAGAAGAAGGAGCTGTTCGTCAGCGACGAGATGCTGATGGCGTTCTTCGAGCGGCTGGCCAACGAGACCGATCCGGAGAAGCTCAACTTTCGCTTCGTCTTGGCCCTGGTGCTCATGCGGAAGCGCAGGCTCAAATACGATGCGACAAAGATGGACGGGGCCAGAGAGATCTGGTCGCTGCGCGTGGTAGGGGAGAGGGACCCGGTCGAAGTGGTCAACCCGCACCTGGACGACGAGCAGATCGAGTTGCTGACCTCGCAGATCGGCCAGATCCTGCAAGCGGACCTATAGGAGGCGACATTGCGACGGATGCCAAGATTGTGCCGATTCCTGGGCGCCCTGCTGGCGGCCTTTGCGGCCGGCTGCGCGGTGCAGGAGCCGGCGACGCTGCCTATTTGTCCCGGCAAGACCGACGTTCAGGATGCGCTGTCGGCCGTCGGCTCCCGCGTCGGGCAGGCGGTCGCGTTTCGGGCCAGCGGCCAGTGCCGCCTGGCCTATTACGAGCCGGACGACGATAACGTCAAACGACACAACCTGCCCATTCTGCTCTGGTTCAACCCACCTTCAGAGGTGTACATGCAGGGCAGCATCGCGGTGGACCCCAAGGCGGTGATCATCGGCTCCAACGCTGAGGCGTTCTGGCTGGCCCTGCGCCCGAAGGAGGTGAGCGCCTATTACTGGGGCGCCTGGGACGAGGCGCAGAATGTCGAGGGCCTGATGGTGAGTCCGCAGGTTGTGCTCGAAGCCTTCGGCATCGTGCATCGCGACAGCCGGGCCGATGGGAACGACTGGGCCCTGAGCAATGAGGGGCCCTACGACGTGTTGATCCAGCACGGTGAGGCCGGCCGCATCCTCAAACGCGTCTATATCCACACGTGCGACTACCTCGTGCGGAAGATCGAATACTTCGACGCCGAAGGTCGGGTGATTGCGGTGGCGCAGTTGGACGGCTACCAGACGGTGGGGGAAGGCTTCGAGGTGCCGACGAACATCTTCGTCAGCGCGACGGCCCCTGACGGGCGAGAGGACACCATCGATATCAAGCTCCAGTCGATCTCGGCCAGACAGCTCAGCGAACAGGCCCGCCGGCAGGTGTTCACCCGCGACCCGAAAGACATGGAGCGATTCGAGCAGGTGTATCGATATCGTGACGGCGGCTGGGTGTCCGAGCGGTAACAGTTCTGGAGGGACATCATAGAGATGGGGACAATGACTCGAACGGACCTGAGAACGGCGATTCGCAATGGCGTGTTCCTGCTGGATGGGGCGATGGGGACGCAACTGATCGCGCGCGGGATCGAGCCTGGCGTCTGCAATGACGCGATCAACGTCGAATCGCCTGAGATCATCGCGGACATTCACCATGCGTATCTTCAGGCCGGCAGCGACGCGATCGTCACGAACACCTTCGGGGCCAACCGTTATGCCCTGACCCGGCATGGCCGGTCCGACGAGGCGTACGCCATCAGCCGGGCCGGCGCGGAGCTGGCCCGAAAGGCGGCCGGCGAGGGACGATACGTTCTCGGCGACATCGGTCCGACGGGCGATTTCCTCGAACCGCTGGGCGGACTCAAGGCCGACGACGTGCGAGAGGCATTCGCCGAACAGGCCCGGGGCCTTCTCGACGGAGGCGCCGATGGGTTCATCATCGAGACGATGACCGCGCTGGATGAGCTTGACGTGGCCGTTGCCGCTGTCAAATCGCTCGATAGCGGTTTGCCCGTGTTTGCCTCGATGTCGTTCGACAAGACGGCGTCGGACTACCGGACGATGATGGGCGTGGACGTTTCCACGGCGGTGACGAAGATGATCGCCCTTGGCGTCGACGCTGTGGGATTCAACTGCGGCACCGCCACGCTGGACGAGTACGTGGTGCTTGCCCAGGCGTATGTCGAAGCGGGTCGGGCGACGGGCAAGGACGCGATCGTGTTTGCCGAACCGAATGCCGGAAAACCCGAACTGGTGGACGGCGAAGCGGTCTACCGTGTGACGCCCGAGGAGTTCGCCGACGCGGTCAAGCGAATCCGCGCCGCCGGCGTGCACGTCCTCGGCGGCTGCTGTGGCACCGCCCCCCCCTTCATTGCCGCCCTGGCCAAAGCATTGAAGTGACTCGATGGTGACATATGATCTCGATCGATGCGTGGAAAGGTGACGAAGCGGACGTGGACTTGTTGCGACGGTGCAAGCGCGCCGTCAGGCAGGTCGTGCCCGATGCGGACGTGATCCTCTATGGCTCCCGGGCTCGCGGGCAGGCCCACGAGTATTCGGACTATGACATCCTGATCGTGGTCGATGGCATCGTCGATATGGCCCTTAAGGAGAAGATTCTCGCCCATGTGTATCCTTTGGAACTCGACACGGGAGCCCTCCTGACGCTGATGACGTACAGCCGGGAGCGGTGGAACTCACCGCTTCACCGTGCCACGCCCTTTCATAAGAACGTCGAGCGGGAGGGTGTGATCCTGTGACCGACGAAGAACGCACACTGGCAGCCTATCGCATGAGCCGCGCCAACGAGACGCTGGAAGAGGCCAAGGTGTTGTTCGAAGCAGGGCATATCAACGCCTATGTGAATCGCTTGTACTATGCTTGCTTCTATGCGTTGTCGGCACTGCTGCTGATGAGAGGTTTCTCCACGGGCAAGCATGGACACCTGCGGTCCGTGTTCCATCGCGAGTTCGTGAAAACCGGAGCGATCGCACAGGAATGGGGCCGACACTTCGATCTGTTGTTCAGCAGTCGCCATGAAGGCGATTATGCAGACTTCGTGCAGTTCGAGGCCGATGAGGTTGCACCGTGGTTGGAACGAACGCGCGGTCTTGTCGGATGTGTGGAGAAGCTCCTCTCTGACCGTGTATAGGCCGGCGCATTGGACTGCGAGAGCTTGCGGCGGCGATTTCAGAGGGATTGTAGCCGTCGCGTGATGTGGTCGATGGTTCTGGCGGTGGCGCCCTGGTTGTTCAGGATGACCTGGCGGCCGCGTTGGGCGATGGTCTCGGCGTAGGCGGGGTCGGTGAAGCACTTCGTCAGGACGACCATCAGCTCGTCGCCGTCGACGACCTCGATGGCGCCTTTCTCGGCCAGCAGGGCCTCGACTGTTTGGCGGAAGTTGAAGGCGTGCGGGCCGAAGATCGTGCACTTGCCCAGGGCGGCGGCCTCCATCATGTCCGAGCCGCCCATCGGCACCAGCGAGCGGCCGACGAAGACCACGGTCGCCAGCGAGTAGAACTTACGCAGGTCGCCCATCGTGTCGCCCAGAATTACGGCGTTGGCATCGGGGACAGCATGGTCCGGCCTGCCCTTGATTTGGCTATAACGAAGCAGAGGCAATCCCATCTGCTCGATCCACTGCGTCACCTCGTCGAACCGCTCGGGCTTGCGCGGCACGATGGCCAGACGCAAGTCGGCAAACGATGGGTCCTCCTTCAACGAGCGATACACGCGGAGGATGATCTTCTCCTCGTCGTTGCCCGTGCCTCCGGCGACCCACAGTCGCTCGCCTGCGAGATTCAGTTCCCCGGCGAGGGTCTCGGCGCCTTCGACGCGCTCGGCCACCTGGGCGGTGTCGTACTTCAGCGAGCCGGTTACCACGACCCGCTCGGCCGGACAGCCCAGTGTGCGGAATCGGCCGGCATATTCCTCGGTCTGCGCCAGCACGAGGTCGATCTTGCCGAAGAACCCGCGTATCAGCCACCGAAACCGGCGATACGAAGCGAAGCTCCTGTCGCTGATCCG
>JAAYBA010000579.1 GCA_012719085.1 Planctomycetota bacterium | reverse complement strand
TAATCGAGCAGCTCGGCCGCCGCCCGCATAAGTCGATCATCCCGCGCCGCAAGCCGCCGGTCGACCTCGCAGGCGTCGTAGAGCGTGGAGCCGTCGTCGTGCTTGTGGCGCAGATTCAATTCCACGAGGAGCCGCTCCATTTCATCTCTGCCGACGCCGTGCCGATTGCCTAACTGCGCCGACGTCAACACTTCTCTCTCTGCCATATCCGATTCCTTCCAGTTATGAGTGTTCAGTGTTCCCATCGGCCGGCGACCTCCGCCGGCACCGTGACCTTTGCGTCTTCGGTCTCTTCTTCGCGATCCTGCCACTGCCGGACCAGTTTGATGAGTTGGTCATGGAGGGTTATGGGCTTGGGTTGGCCGTGCTCCAAGGCATACCGACAGATGGCTTCCTCCAAGACGTCACAACAGCTCTGCGCGACCTCGACGCTTTCTGCGATCGCAAAGGGAACCCAAGTCGGCTGTCTGCCTTTGACGAGAAGCCTGCAATTCGCGTCGAGCGCGCCCGCCAGCGAATCCGCGTTGAGGGTAATGTTGCCTTCCTCGTCAAAGCCGGCTTCCGCGAGCCACAGCTTCTGTCGTGCCATCTGAATCAGATTACTCATTTTCCTGTCCCTTTCTTCGTGATGAGACCCAACTCCACCACCGTAAGGCTCCCCGCGTCGAATTGCATCGCCAGTCGGCAGCCCGAGCCGCTCCCGTTTCTGGTTTTTTCGATGTAGATAGTGTGGGAGTGTTCGATTTCTTTTCGGCCCACGGGGGTCGTGACCATACTCGCCTTCTTGTCATGGCGAATGATCTGTAAGACGCAATCGGAGAATCGCCCATAGGCTGCCGATCCGGCGACCATGTCGGGTTTGCCTTCGTCTGCGCCCTTCACCAAGTGGGTCACACAAATGATGCTACACTCGTGGTCGATCGCTGCCCGCTTCACACGTCGCACGAACGCGGGATCGCTGATCCAAGGTTGTGCCTTGCGCATCGCCGCCGACACAGGATCGGCGATGATCGCCCGCTGTCCGCACTTCGCCTCGCCCTCGATCCAGGCCGCCAGGTCTTCGAGCGTCTCAAGGCCCAGGCCTGCGCTCACCGTTACCGCCGCGGCAACCCGGTCAAGGTCTGCGCGATGTTCGCCCGTGAGTTCCCACATCCGCCCGGTGTTCGCTTTCTGCCAATCGATGTCGGTGACGTCGCTGACCCCGGACACTTGCGCCAAGGTCCGGTCCATCAGCTCGCCCATGTCGCCTTCGAGCAGATACGCCGAAGCCGAAACGCCCAAGTGCAACCAGTACCGCAGGAGTTGCAGCGCGAAGATACTCTTCGCAGCGCCTTGTCGGCCCGCGATCGTCGTCAACCTGCCCGGCGCTCCCAGTCTCGTGAGTGTTGCCAGCATCAGCCACGGAAGAGACAGACAGGCCAATTCGCCCGCCTGGATTCTGCGTAGACGCTCTTGGTACTCGACGACCGGAGCGAACGGCGGACGCTTGCCGAGAACAATATCCAGGTGGCGGCGAACATCCCGCTCTTGGATGCCGGCCACCCGAAGTTGGGTCACGGCGGACGCCAGGTCCGTCGCGATGACGGGGTCATAGTTGTTTTGTCGCGAGGTCATACGCCACCTCCCGGATCCCCGCTGAAGCCCAACAGTCGGTCCGCTTCGTCTTCGTCCGGCAGCCAATCCGGGTCGCCCGGCTTGGGCTCGGGCTTGGCCGGCGGCTGGTCCTCCCATTGTCGCCGTTCAAGGAACTTGGTGAGACGCGGGATGAATCGGCCCCCGTCCTCGGCAAGGCTCCTGGTCCATTGCTCGCTCGCGGCGTGGCTCCTGATCGAGTCGATGATCTGCTCGACCAACTCGGGGCCGGGCGACAGTTTCTGCCACAGAAGCAGGGCATCGGACCGGCCGATTTGCTTCGGATAGACGCTCCACACCCGGTCAAAATCTTCGCGGCTCGGCGCAGAGATGATAGTTCCTTGGTTACTTCTATTGTAGTTCAGGGGGCGCCCTGACTCCTTTTGAGGGGTCAGGATGACTCCTTTTGAGGGGTCAGGCTGACTCCTTTTCTTGGAAGGTAAAAGGGGGCAGGCTGACCCCTTTTCCGAGAATAGGACCACATAACGATTGGAGTGACCCCGGCCGCACCGCCCGGATGTCTTCTCGATGCATTCGGCACGGCACAGGCGAGCAATGGAGCGCAGGCAAGTCCGGCGCTCGATGTGCAGGTCCCGCGCAATGGTTCGCAGGCTCGGCCACGAGACACGATTCTCTCCCTGCCTCCACATCAAGTAGACCAACACCAGCTTGTCGATCGCACTGAGCTTCTGTGCCTGGGGGTACCCCAAGATGCCGAACAGAGACCGATTCATGTGCAGGCCTCCTGGCGTGTTGCCGGCATGGGCCGAGTCCGGTCGCGGCGTGGAAATCGCTTCTGTGCAGAAGGGCTTGTAATCGCTGGACGGCACCGATAGAATCGGCTCAACCTCTTCACCGCCGCCCCCCTCTCCCGCCAAGGTCGGGGGGCCTTTTCTGCGGGCTTGTGGATCATGTGGGTGCGGCCTCCTTTCGCTGACCTCGCTTTGCTGTCGATGGGCTGGGACTCTGGAAGTAATTCTCTTCTGCCTGGGTCAACTTCTTCTCGGCGACGGACAGTTGTCGCGTTGCCTTGCGAAGTTCCAGGACAGCGGCAATGTACTTCTGTTTGGCTCGTGTGCGCGTCATGTCATCGATGATCGTAAAGGATCATGGACACATGCAAGTGGAGTAAAACACGCGTGAATACAAATCGCTGTTTTTGTGGGCAGAAATGAGTTTTTTGGGCGTGCTTTTTTTCACTCGCGCAAGTAGGCGCAAGTAGCGGGCGGCTACTGGTCCTCGCTATTCCAGTCCATGTCCCATTCCCGTCTCGCCTTTCCCAGTCTCGTTCGCGGTTTCTGGCTCGCATCAATGAAGGCTTGGGCTTGAATCATCGAATGCCGTGTCCACCCGCGTCGGTCAGCGTATGCCACGAACTCCTGCTCGTGAACCTTGCGCCTTTGCCCCCTACGCATAAAGTCAAACTCACCATCAGGCTTGCAGTGGTCGCGGCCCAAAACCGCCAGTGTGGGAGCGCCGAGACTGAGGCAATACTTCTGCCTGGCCTCGGAGATCAGGATGAACTGGGTATCGTTATCGTCCCAAGGCTTCTCTCTGCTCTCTTTGCTCCTCCAGCGGCCTACTTCGTTGATGAACGACTGTCCCGATGGTCCAGGCCGGGTGAAGGCTTCTCTCCATTCTTTCCAGTTCTCATCGTCCCCCAAATCCGTGGGGTCGGGCCAACTCTTGGCCGTCTCCAACGAGTTCAGACGAACCCCCAAGGGAAAACGGATTCCGTACTTGCTCCTGCACTCGTTCAGCAGCCACAGGTTGTCTTCCATCAGTTGCAGCGCCTCACGGGCCACTTTCTTCTCGGCGTCGCTGATCGGCATAGCCTGGGCACTGCCCGTGCCGTTGAACTTGGCCCACTCCCTCAAGGCGTCGCCGATCGCGCAGAGGATCTCGCTTCTGCTCTGTGGGGGCGGCGGGATTTTCCGGGTCTTGGGTT
This sequence comes from Planctomycetota bacterium, assembly GCA_012719085.1. Taxonomy (GTDB): domain Bacteria; phylum Planctomycetota; class Phycisphaerae; order Sedimentisphaerales; family Anaerobacaceae; genus Anaerobaca. The sequence goes on along the minus strand of JAAYBA010000579.1, from coordinate 250 downwards.
TGCGTACAGCCATCAGATCCCCCCTCCGCACACAGAAAAAGCCGGGGCGCTATGAGGCTGGTCAGAGCCCGGCCGGCCTTGCGGTTCGGCCTTCCCCGGCCCATTGGCATGATTGCGATGTGCGCCTGACCATTCCATAGCACCCGTATTCTACCCGCGTTCGACGAGGCCAGCAACTCGGACGGCCTGGTGAATAACGAGTCCGTTATTCGGGGATTTCGTAGAGGAACTGTCTCTCCGCGTCGCTCTG
>JAAYBA010000079.1 GCA_012719085.1 Planctomycetota bacterium | reverse complement strand
TTTCAACCGCCGATGCCGGATCGCGGTTGCCGAAGGGCCGGCTCCGGCGTACAATCCGCAGCTTATGTCCGATGGATGGAAGAACATTCTCCTGATCAAGCCCAGTTCGCTGGGTGACATCGTGATGGCGCTGCCGGCGCTGTCGGCGCTGCGGCGCAGCTTCGGGGCCGCGCGGATCACCTGGCTGGTGCGTCCGGCGTTTGCGCCGCTGATCGAAGGCCACCCTCACCTCGACGAGATCGTTCATTTCGACCGCAAGACGCTGGGCAAGGCTTGGTACCATCCCGGCGCGATGAAGGCCCTCGTCGGACTGATCGCGGACCTGCGTCAGCGCCGCTTCGACGCGGTGCTCGACCTCCAGGGCCTGCTTCGCACGGCTTCGCTGGCATGGCTGTCCGGCTGCCCGCAGCGTTTCGGGCCGGTCTGGGGCCGCGAGTTCGCCCATCATTTCTACACCACGACCGTGCCGCGACGCATCGAGTGGGTCCATGTGATCGACTACTACATGAAGCTCATCGAAGCGATGGGCGGCCGCGATCTTGGCGTCGAGTTCGTCCTGCCCCAGAAGCCCGATGCGGTCGCCTCGGCGGCCGCGCTGCTGGCACAGAACGACGTAACGCCGCTGCAGTATGCCGTCTTGATCCCCGGCTCGGCCCAGGTCAGCAAGTGCTGGCCCGCCGAACGGTTCGCCTCCCTGGCCGACCGGCTGGCGTCGGACCACGGTCTGGCCGTTGTCGCCATCGGAAGCCAGGCCGAGCGCGTCATGGTCGAACGGGTCCAGACCCGTGCCGCCTGCCGGATCGTGAACCTGGCCGGTGGGACCTCACTGCCCCAACTGGTCGAGGTGCTCCGGTCCGCCCGGCTCGTCGTCGCAAACGACACGGGGCCCGGCCATATCGCCGCCGCCCTCGGCCGGCCGCTCGTGATGATGTTCAGTTGGTCCAACCCGCTCCGCGTCGGTCCCTATCGCCGGCCTGAATGCGTCGTCGGCCGCGACGTCGAAGCTCGTGGCATGGCCGTTCGCAGCACCGACCCTGCCCATGCGATTGACCACATCACGCTCGACGAGGTCTACGCGCGTGCAGCCGAACAACTTGGCTCTTGAAGGAAGCGAATCGATGGCACGAAAGTACGTACACGGATACGATCCACGCGAGAACACGCGATTGCAGGACCAGGCCTCGGCGCTGGTGCAACTGCTGCATGGTGACACCGCCTACGCCGCCGGGACCACCGTCCTCGAAGCCGGCTGCGGCGTCGGCGCCCAGACCGTGACCCTGGCGCGAAACAGCCCCGACGCGCAAATCACCTCTATCGATATCTCCGAGCATTCTATTGCCCAGGCCCAGGCGGCGGTGGCCGCGGCCGGCCTGACGAACGTCACGTTCCGCCAGGGCGATATCTTCGACCTGCCATTCGCGCCCGAGTCCTTCGACCATGTCTTCGTCTGCTTCGTCCTCGAACACCTCGCCGAGCCCGTTCGCGCCCTGGCGGAACTGAAGAAACTGCTCAAGGTCGGCGGCTCGATGACCGCGATCGAAGGCGACCACGGCTCGACGTATTTCCATCCCGAAAGCGCCAAGGCCCACGCCGCAATCCGCTGCCAGGTCGAGCTGCAGAGACAGGCGGGGGGCAACGCGAACATCGGCCGTCAGTTGTTCCCGCTGCTCACCGAGGCGGGCTTCGATGCTGTCCGGGTTTCGCCGCGGATGGTGTACGTTGATGCGAGCCGGCCCGAACTTGTCGATGGCTTCACCCACAAGACGTTTACCGCGATGGTCGAGGGCGTGCGAGCGGCGGCGCTGGAGGCAGGCCTCATGGATCCGTCGGATTTCGATGAAGGCGTTCGCGACCTCTATCGCACGACCGAGCCCGACGGCGTCTTCTGCTACACCTTCTTCAAAGCCGTCGCCGTCAAGAACGCATAGTCTTACCCGAAGGTGTGACGGTCCCAGCCCCAGGCGGTGGCGGCCAGTTCCTCGAATGTCACGTAGATGCGGTCCGTCGGGATCGCCAGTTCCTCGTGGAGCATCTGGCAGATTCGGCTGGTGAGGCCCTGATTGACCGACGGGTTCAGTCCCCCGATCCCCTTGACGGCCACCAGAGCGCAAGGGCCGCTCTCGCCCGCCATCGTCATCGCCGCCTTGTCCTGAACGCACGCCATGACGTATTGCTCCGGCTTGCCCGTCCCTTCGGCCGCCAGACGCGACAGGCCCTTGGCGATGGAGTCCTTCTTGTTCGGATCGGACAAATCACACGAGGTCGCAAGCTGAATCAACGGCATCATCATCTCCTTATCGACCGATCACAACGCGCTCGTTGCTCCGAACGCTCGTACATACCACGATCCGTCCCGCCTGACAACCCCAATCGACCGCTCTTGCGTCGTCAAGTGTCTAAGCGGGTTTCCGGGCAGGGCTCTTTCGGGTACAGAGAGCCGAGGGTGGCAAACAGTTCGTAGTGTGCCCGTCAGGGCATACACACGATGAGGATCGCGTCTGACGACGCCACTACGAACGACCATCCCCATGCCGGGAAGTCCTCACACACATGCCAAGAACGCGACGATGGGGCCGGGGTCTATCGGGCGGCCCAGCGGAATTTGGCGGAGGAACTGCGGGGGTTCGAGGCCGCTTCGTCCGGCCGGGGGACGATCACGTCTTCGCAAGCCGCGTGATACAGCCCACTGTGCAGACCTTCGCGAAACGACTGCTTCACAAGGCGGTCCTCGCCGCTGTGGAAACTGATGATGCCGATCCGGCCGCCCGGACGCAGGCAGTAGGGGGCCAGGGCCAGCAGCTTCTTCAGGCAGCCCATCTCGTCGTTGACCAGGATGCGGAGCGTCTGGAAGGTGCGAGCAGCCGGGTGCAGCAGGTTGGGCCGTGAGGCCCTCTGCTTCTTCCAGGTCTCAGCGGTCAGACCCTTGGCGGCCAGAACCAGCTCGACCAACTGCAATGTCTGCGTCACTGGTCCTTCGCTCCGCCGTCTGACGATGGCACGGGCGATCGCCTCGGCGTCCGGCTCGTCCGCCATGTCGCGCAGGGCTTGCGCCAGCGCGTCTTCGTCCACCGATTGGATCAGATCGGCGCCGGTCCGCTTGAGACGGTTGTCCATCCGCAGATCGAGCGGGCCGTCGTGTTTGTAGCTCATGCCGCGATCGGCGTCGTCGATCTGCATGCTCGAGACGCCAAGGTCGGCAAACAGGACGTCGCAGCCGTCGAGCCCCTCTTTTGCGAGCACGTTGCCCACACCCGCGAAGTTACCGCGATGGAAGCTCACCGGCGCCGGCGTCTGGCCCAGACGCACGCGCGTTCGCTCCAGTTCCACACCGTCGACGTCCAGGGCAATCAGCCGACCGCCCGGTGCGATTCGCCGGGCGAATTCCATCGCGTGACCGCCGCCGCCGACCGTGCAGTCGATGACGATCTCGCCCGGTGACGGATGCAGGTGGGCGAGAACCTGCTCGGTCATCACCGGCACGTGGCTGCCCGCGGGGGTCTTGCCCTTGGCGCGGAGGTGCGCTGCGATCTCGGGATGGGCCTGGAGGTCGCGTTCCTTGTACTTGTCGCGAAAGTCCCGCGGGTGCGTACCGCAATAGCGGGGCCGCCGTGGCGGCCTTGACGCCGACTCGTCGCCCAATGATTCCGATCCGTTCATAGCTGCTCCCCATGTCCTTGGCGCCGTGCCATTGGCCGCCGCGATGATTCACGAACCGTTGCCGGCCACGACCCGCGGCATGATACAGGCTCGCCTCGCATCCGTGAAGCCATCATATCGCCTTGGCGCGCGTCCAAGGCGGACTTGCGTCGCTTGTCCGGCGGGAATTCGGGAGCGAATGAACTCGGCGAGGCCCCAGGCGTAGCGGTAGGGCAGCTACCGACAGGATGCCCGGGTGCGGGCTGAACTTGCTCTTGGGAGGATTCGTGCGATGAAGCGACTCGTTGTGGTCCTGTCCTTGGCCATCTTGCTGCCGCCGGCTGCCGTTTGGGCGGTGTGTCCGCTGGCACTGGAGATGGTGGCCTCCGGCCTGAACCGCCCGGTCGGCGTCGCCTGGCCCGACGACGGCACCAACCGCCTCTTCGTCATCGAGCAGCACACCGGACGCATTCGGATCGTCGATCTGAACACCGGCTCGATGCTCGCGGCGCCCTTTCTGAGCCTGGGCGGCCTGGCGAGCGGCAACGAACAGGGCCTGGTGGGCCTGGCCTTCGATCCGCTGCACGCCAACAACGGTCTGTTCTACGTCAACGTCACCGTCGCCGGCGGCGCGACCGAGATTCGACGCTACCGCGTCTCTCGGACCAGTTGGGACGTTGCCGATCCGGACAGCGGCGTCGTGCTGCTGTCCATCGCCCAGCCGTTCTCCAACCACAACGGCGGGTGGATCGCGTTCGG
>JAAYBA010000578.1 GCA_012719085.1 Planctomycetota bacterium | reverse complement strand
TCCGGCGATGAACCCGGAGGGGGCGCAGCCGGTAGGCAAATGGCGCACTGGCGTACGGCTGAAACGGCCGGACGAGAACGGACAATCGAGGTAGCCGCATGGACAGTGAACAGTTGTTATACGAGGTCAACGAACTGAATCACCTCTTCCGAGACAGCACCACCATCGAGACGCTGTTGGACAAGGCCGTCGAGATGGTGGCGGCGCGCACCCACTCCGCCGTCTGCTCTATCTACCTCTACGACCCCGAAGAACGCTCGCTTACTCTGCGCGCGACCCGTGGACTGAATCCTGACTCTGTGGGAAAGGTGCGCCTGAGGCTGGGACAAGGCCTGACGGGACTGGCGTTGAAAGAGATGAAGACCGTCTGCGAGAAGGACGCCAGCCGCAACCCGAACTATACGTTCTTCCCCGGCATCTTTGAGGAGCGATTCGACGCGTTTCTGGCCCTGCCCATCGCACGAGGCATCTCCAAGATGGGCGTGCTTGTTCTCCAGCGGGGCACGGGCGAAACGTTCATCGAAGCCGACGTCAGGGCCCTGGAAACCGTGGCTTCGCAACTGGCCAACATCATCGAGAATGCACAGTTCCTTCTCGGGATGCACGAGCCCCGGTCCGAACGCCCACCGACCCATGCGACCGCTTCCGGGCAACTGAAACTCATCAAGGGAAAGGTCGCCTCCGAAGGATTCGCATATGCACCGGCGATGGTGATCGACAAACAAAAGAACCTGTCGCTCCTCCTGCATCACCGATTCGAGGGACACTACAGTGTCGAGGACTTCTACGACGCCATGGCTCGCACGGCGGCACAGCTCGAAGAGCTTCAAGAGCGCGTCGAGAGCAAGCTGTCCGACGCCGCATCCCTGATCTTCGCCGCTCACCTGATGATTCTCAAGGACAAGGCCTTCACCGACAAAATCGTCCAGCGGATAGAAGGGGGCGTCAATCCGCCCGTGGCGGTGGCCGAAGTCAGCAGCCAGTTCGTTCAGACCTTCCTCGCCAGCGACAACGCGTACATGCGAGAGAAAGTCAACGACATCGAAGACCTGGCGATTCGCCTGGTGAACAACCTGATTCGCGTCGGCGAGGACACGCAGATCTACCGGGGCCACGTCATCCTGACGCGCGACCTGTATCCGTCGGACCTGCTGAAGCTGTCCAGCGAAGAAGCGCGTGCCGTGATCCTCGTGGGCGGCGGAGTGACCTCTCACATCGCCATCCTGGCCCGCTCGCTGTCCATGCCCATGGTCATCGCGGACAACTTCGATCTTCTCGGCCTGCCCGATGGGACGCCGATTCTTGTCGATGCGGAGATCGGCAACATTTTCGTCGATCCGGACGATCATGTGCTCGAGAAGTTCCACTCCCAGCAGCGGGTCCGCCTGACGGTGGAAGAACAGGCCCGACTCGTCCGGCCCCAGACGCTCACCTCGGACGCCGTCCCGATCCGTCTGCTGGCGAACATCAATCTGCTGACCGACGTGGTCCTCGCCTCCAAGCTCAAGTGCAATGGCGTGGGACTCTACCGCACCGAGTTCCCGTTCATCATCCGGACAACGTTTCCGTCCGAAGCCGAGCAGTTCGTCATTTACAGCAAGCTCGTCGATTCCATGCAGGGCAAGCCGGTAACATTTCGCACCCTTGACGCCGGGGGCGACAAGATCCTCTCGTACTACCACGACATCCAGGAGCAGAACCCCGCGATGGGGATGCGGTCGATCCGCTTCTCGCTGCAGAATCGCGCGATCTTCAGCGAGCAGGTCCGGGCGATCCTCCGGGCCGGGTTGGACGCCGACCTGCGGATCATGTTCCCGATGATTTCGTCGGTGGATGACTTCTGCCGGGCCCGGGAGGTCGTCCTCGAATCCATCGACATGCTCTCAAGGCAAGGCGTCGCCCACAACAGCAAACCGAAGCTCGGGATGATGGTCGAGTTGCCCTCGGTGATCGAACTGATGGAGGACTTCGCCGAGCAGGTGGAATTCTTCTCGATCGGCACCAACGACCTCATCCAGTTCCTGCTGGGGGTGGACCGCACCAACGACAGCGTCGCCGAATTCTATCTGCCACACCATCCGTCGGTGCTGCGGGCCCTGAGCAGGATCGTGCGGGCCGCCAACCACAGCGGGCGGGAAGTCTCGGTTTGCGGGGACATGGCTCACGAGCAGCAGTATATCCCCTTCCTGGTGGGCATCGGGGTTCGGACGCTCAGTATAGACCCGGCGTACCTGCTGCGGACCCAGCAGACGATTGCCAACACGTCCATTCCTGGGGCTGAAGCCACGGCGCAGGCCATGCTGGCGCAGAGCCGCACACGCGACATCGAAGCCATCCTCTTGGCACAGCCCACGACGGATTGAGGGTGAGGCCTCGGAAAACGCGTCCCGGAGCCCCTGGAGAGTTGTTTAGCCTCGTCGGGCTTTGACCCGGGCGCGACGACGATTGGCGAGAACCTTGCGACCGTGGTGGGTCCGTGACCGAGCCCGGAACCCACTGACACGTTTCTTCTTGATATGACTTTTGCGATGGTTTTCCATTATCCTGTTCCAACCCAAGACCCATTGAACCTTACAGCCGAAACGCAGAAGTTTCGTGCCCTCGACTGTGATGCCTCGCGGATCTACGGCGTCGGAATCACAGTGCTCCAGAGCATACCATACGTTGCCCAGACTGCAAGAGTCTTCCTGCCGCATCGCCCATTTTGTTCACGACGGGCCGCCAGAAGCCGATGCCACCGGCCAGGAGGCCGGGTCCTGCTGGTAGAAGTCCTTCAGGGCATCGTACAACTCTGGATGGACGTCCTGCAGTTCCTTGGCCTTCTCGAAGAAGCACTCCGTCGCCACCGCGAAGAACTCCGCCTCGTCGGTCGCCCCATAGTCGTCGAGCACCTGATCATCGTCGCGTCCAACGCTATGCCGGAACGCATCGAAATCCTCACCAAGGGTCTGGGCCCAGGAGGCGAAGCGGAACCTGTCGCGCAGGACCGGGGTGTTGTCGCCCTTGCCACGCGTGCTGTCGAGCTGATGGGCGAATTCGTGAAAGACGACGTTCTGGCCATCGTGGATGTTCGCCGCTCCCCGCCGTACGTCGGCCCATGAAAGCACGACCGCCCCGCGATGCCAGGACTCGCCCAGCCGCACGTCTTGGCCTTCGACGACCACGTCGCCGATCACCTCCTGAACCCGCTTGATCACGTATTTTCGCGGATAGACCAATACCGACGTCAGGCCCGGATAGTAGTCCGTCTGACGGTGCAACAGGAGCAGACACGCCTGGGCCGCAATGGTCACCCGGATCTCATCGGTGATCTCCAGTCCGCCACAGCCCTCGAACCGCTTTTCCGAGAGGAAGACGAGGATATGCCGAAGTAGTTCCTGCTGGTCGTCCTCGGGCAAGGACGCATAGATCGGCACGTTCTTCCTGAGGATCGCCAGCCACTCGGCCGGGAAGGGCTGCTCCGCCGCCCGGGCACGTCGTCGTTTCTTGAATCCCAGCATATCCGTCTCTTGAAATCACTTCTATTCGCGGGTATTTATATCATGTGTGGCCGGGGAAATGAAGCCCATGACGCGTGGGGTTCTGCCCCATTCTCAGAGAAGAAAGAACACGGCATGGCTATGAACGACGCACCCATCCTCCTGACCGCGATAATCCCCGGCACCGGGGGCGTCATTAAGACGAGACCGGAAGACTTCCTCGTGGAGGAACTACCGCTGTATCCGGCAGCCGGCGCAGGTGACCACACGTACGCCGTGATCGAAAAGCGGGGCCTTGGCACACGGGAGGCCATCGATCGGCTCGCCCGGGCGTTGAACGTCCAGCGACGCGACATCGGCTCGGCCGGGCTGAAGGACACGCACGCCGTGACGCGGCAGTGGATCTCCGTCGAGCGAATCGACCCCGAACGCATGCGTGGACTCAGCGTCGCCGACATCCGAGTTCTCCAGGTCACCCGCCACACCAACAAGCTCAAGCCGGGCCACCTGGCCGGCAACCGCTTCGTCATCAAGCTCCGCAATCTTACGATGCCCCTGGACCAAGCCGCCCGCACGGCCGAGCAGGTGCTCGCCATCCTGACGCAAAAGGGTGTGCCGAACTACTTCGGCCCGCAGCGCTTCGGCAATCGCGTCGACAACCACCTCGTAGGCAAGGCGGTGATCGACAACGACGCCGAGCGAGCCATCGACCTGTTCATCGGCCGACCCGATCCCCGGCTCGATAGCGACCTGATGCTCCAGGCCCGCCTGCTCTACGCGGACGGCCGATACCAGGAGGCCCTGGACGCCTGGCCTCGACAGATCATGGAACGCCGTCGCATTCTCAAGGCCCTTGTGATCAATCGCGGCAACAAGAAGCGGGCGTTCAAGGTCATGGACAAGCACCTCAAGGGCTTCTTCGTCTCCGCCTATCAGTCATCCGTGTTCAATCGCGTGCTCACCGCCCGCATGCCCGAGATCGACAAAGTGCTGGTGGGCGACATGGCCTACAAGCACGACAACGGGGCGTGCTTTCGCGTCGAGGACGCCGAAGCCGAACAGCCTCGCTGCGACCGCTTTGAGATCAGCCCGACCGGCCCCCTGATCGGCCAGCGTACGACGCACCTGGAAGGCCCGGCCGGTGCGATCGAGGATCCCATCCTCGAAGCCGAAGGACTGGGCGAAGACCAGGTCCGCCAGATGAAGAAGCTCGGCGCCCGGGGTGGCCGTCGACCGTTGCGGTTCCAGCCACGAGGGGCGACGCTCGCCACGGGAACAGACGATCTGGGCCCCTACCTCGAACTGCGATTCGAGTTGCCCCCCGGCTGTTACGCCACCACGCTGATCGCCGAGATTGCCAAGAATCGCCTGGACGATGAACCGACCGAACCGAACGAGGACGATCCGGACGAAACGGGATCGGAAACCTGAGCCCGAAGG
>JAAYBA010000577.1 GCA_012719085.1 Planctomycetota bacterium | reverse complement strand
GAAGCACCCGCTTGCGCTTCGTCCCCGAACTGGTGCGGGAGATTTTTGGCAAAGACCCGGTGACCGACGCCGACCCGGACCTGACGGTCGCCAAGGGCGCTGCCATCGTCTCGGCAGCCTGTTTTGGCAAGCCCGATCAGACCATCCTCGTCGAGGACAAAAAATACCTGGCCTCGGCGGTCCGGCCCCAGATAACGATCGCGCCGAGAGACCTCTGCGTCGCCGCGATCACGCCGAAGAAGGGTAGCAAAGGCGAATTCAACGTCCCGATTATTCCGGTCGGGTCCCGACTGCCGTACGAGGCGAAGGAGCGATTCAGTCCGGTCGATGCCGCAACCCGTGCAGTGCGTGTAAAACTCTACGACGGCCACGCCGGCGAACGATCCGAGGACTGCACGCCGTTGCAGGAAGCGGAGGTCCAGGTCCAGCCCACCGATGAGGCAAACAACACCGACCGCATCGAGTTCGCCATCCACATGGACGCCGAAGGCCTGGTCCATATCGATGTGCGAGACACATTGCTCAACAAACCCGTCCCGATCCGGTTCAAGCTCGATACCGGGCTCTCGGATAGTGATATCGAAGAGGCTCGAAAACAGCTTCGGGCCAGGCACAAATAGCCGGACAGTTAACCCCCAGGATGACGAAAGCAAAGGAGCAAACCATGAACGATCTGCTGGAGTTCATCGACTCGGCAACGCGTGCAGGCACCGGTCTTCTCAAGCGGCTGTCCGCCGGCGCGTTCAGGACCGACACGGCCATCACTGTACGGCAGCCGCCTTCACCCTCTGTCACGGACGACAACGCACCACGAGATACAGCGATAGTGATCGATGTCTCCGGGAGCATGGGAGCTTGTGACTATCCGCCTTCGCGGCTCGACGGCGGAATCCGGGCGGGTATTGCGTACGCCAAGGCCCGCGTCACGAAGCATCCTGGCGACCGGATCGCGATCATTTCGTTCAGCGACGAGGCCCGGGTAGTGCGGCCCCTGACACCCGTCACCGACGGTAAAGCCATCCGAAGTGCGCTTCGCCAGTTGACGATCGATGGCGGAACGGACCTGGCCAAGGGGCTTGGGGCAGCGGCCAGGCTCTTTGAGAATGAGCCACAATTCGACCGGCGAAGGTGCGTCATTCTCCTGACTGACGGCCAAGGGGGAAAGCCCCTGAAGCAGGCCGCCAAACTCAAAAAGAAGCTCGGCGCAGTGATCGACATCGTGGGCATCGGTGGAACACCCGATGTGGTGAACGAATCGCTGCTGCGCGAAGTCGCCACGACCGATCCCCGTGGCTTCTGCCATTACCGATTCATCAGGGACCCCGAGACGCTGTCTGAGCACTACACGCAGTTGGCCCAAGGCCTCATCTGGCATGGGGCTGGCGAATGATGGAGGTTGCGACTATGACGCCATCCTCGCAGAGCGCAAGTGTAACCGTCCGGAGTCCGCCGATTCCGGTCACAGTGACGACCTTGTCGACGAGCGTATGAAAGGGATAACGATGGGACTGTTTGCAAACATGATCCTCGGCCTCGGTCATCTGCTGCTGGTGGTAGTGGACATTCTGTTTGTCCTTCTGCTGGCGAGAATGCTCAGCTACCGATGGCACAGCCGCTGGCTGACAGCTGTCAACACAGCCGGCCAGCCGTGTGTCGATTGGCTCACCGGACGAATCGAGCGGACCTTGCGCCGTGTCGGTCAGAAGGCCCCCTCTGGAAGGATTGTACTGTTTATCGCAATGCTGGCGATCAGCCTCATGCGGCTTCTGTTCGCCGGCTGGCTTGCTGGGAAGCGCTACCTATGACCACCGGCCAAGCATATCACATCCTGGGCCTCAGACCGGGCGCCGGCCGAATGGAAATCGAGCGGGCGTAT
>JAAYBA010000576.1 GCA_012719085.1 Planctomycetota bacterium | reverse complement strand
TTCGATGGCCTCGATGATCTGCTTCCGGGCCCATTCGAGTTCGGCCAGGAACAGGCCGTGCTGCTCGGTGAAGATCGCTTCGAGCTTCTCTCGGAGGTGGCCGGCGTAGGCGGGGCAATAGCCGTCGGTGCCGATGGCGATCTGCAGGTCGCCGCGCCGGACAACGGCCGGAACGAAGAAATCGCACAACGGCGGATCGTCCACGACGTTGCAGAGAATGCCCAACTCCTGGCAGTCGCTGTAGACCTGCCGATTGACCTTCTCGTCGTTCGTCGCGGCGATCGCGAGCACCGCCTCGGCGATGTACTCCTTGGCGTACTTGGCGCGGATCAGTTGTGCCCCGCGCTCGGTGCACAGTCCGGTCAGTATGTCGCTGGCATGATCGGCTACGACGACCAGACGCGCCCCGGCGTCGAGCAGGACGCCGGCCTTCCGCACGGCCACAGCACCTCCGCCGACGAGCACGACGCGTCGATCGGTCAGATCCAGAAATATCGGGTACTTTGGCATAGCGCTTTGAATTATACCCCTCGCCGATCCGATTCGATATGGATTTTCCGGGCTTTCTCAACAAATCCATTCGGTTTTTTGCGTTCGCAACAGTGAGGCGATGTGGTACACTCGCGGCCTGCGATATCGTTCATCCAATTGTCTGGGTCCGGCTGGCTCGATGCCGAGTCAGTCGGGGAGGTCCGATTCAGTGATCGAATTGCGTGCGCCCCTGGCGGACAACGATGTTCGTCGGCTGAAAGCGGGTGATGAGGTGGTCCTTTGCGGCGTTGTGTATACCGCTCGCGACATGGCCCATAAACGGCTTTGTGCTGCGCTCGATGATGGGCAGGAGCTTCCGATCGATTTGAATGGGGCGGTCATTTACTTCGTCGGCCCGACGCCGGCGCGGCCGGGGGCGGTGATCGGTGCGGCCGGACCGACCACGTCGTCGCGGATGGACCCGTTCAGTCCGAAACTGATCGCGCACGGGCTGCGTGCGACGATGGGCAAAGGCTATCGCAGCGACGAAGTCCGACAGGCGCTGAAAGAGTATGGAGCGGTGCATCTGGCGACGCTCGGGGGCGCCGGGGCACTGTTGAGCAAGCACATCGTCGGTGCTGAGATCGTCGCCTACGAGGACCTGGGGACTGAGGCGATTCGTCGGCTGGAGGTGGTTGATTTCCCTGCGGTGGTGGCTTATGATGCCGCCGGGGGCAGTGTGTACGACATGATTCGCGACCGTTCCGGAGTATGAGATGAAGGCAGCATTGCTTGGGCTGATGCAGTCCGGCAAGAGTACGATCTTTTCGGCCATCAGCGGCAAGGCGGTCCCCCCGATGGGGGCCACGGCGATTGAGGAGGCGATCGTCCCGGTTCCCGACAGTCGCCTGGACTGGCTCGAAACGCTCTACAAACCGAAGAAGAAGACCCTGGCGACAATCGACGTGCTGGACCTTCCGGGTTTCAGTTTTACCGACGAGCACGGGCGGGCGGCGGCTCGGCGGCTGATCGGGCAGATTCGCACGGCGGATATGCTGGTCCTGGTCGTGCGGGCCTTCGACGATCCAAGCGTCGCCGCATACCGCAACAGCGTCGATTGGAAGCGAGACCTGGCCGAGTTGCAGACCGAGTTGCTTCTCAGTGACCTGGAGCTGGTTACCACGCGGGTCGAGAAGCTGGAGAAACAGGTTCACAAGCCCACCAAGACGCAGTCGCAGGACAAGGCCGAGCTGGCCCTCCAATTGAGGCTTCAGGAGGCGATCGAGGCCGAGCAGCCGATCAGTTCCGTGATCCACACCGATGAGGAGCGGGCCATCGTCAAGTCGCTGGGGTTCCTCACGCTCAAGCCGATGGCGGTCGTCGTCAACGTTGGCGAGAACCAGGCGGGCGATGCGATCCCGGTGGACGGGCCGATCGCGGCGGTGACGATGTGCGCCAAACTCGAACACGAGCTGGCCCAGTTGGACGCCGAGAGCCGCAAGACCTTTATGGCCGATCTGGGGATTGCCGAATCGGCGGCCGAGAAGTTCGTTCAGATGTGCTATTCGGCACTCGGGCTGGTGAGCTTCCTGACAGCCGGTGCCGACGAAGTGCGGGCCTGGCCCATCAAGGACGCGACCGTGGCCGTCGATGCCGCCGGGAAGATTCACAGCGACATCAAGCGCGGGTTCATTCGAGCCGAGACGATGGCCTACACGGACCTGAAGGAACTGGGTGACGAGAAAGCGGTCAAGGCGGCCGGAAAGATGCGTCTGGAAGGCAAGGAATACGTCGTCAAGGACGGCGATATCATCAACTTTCGATTCAACGTATAGCGTATCGACAGATCGATTCGGTTCAGACGGGAGCCAGGCACAGAATGAGAGCAGCGGTATTGACGGGCGTTCGCCAGATAGAGGTCAGGGAAGTTCCCGATCCGAAGATCGAGAAGGGGACCGATGTCCTGCTGAAAATCGAGAAGGTGGGGGTCTGCGGCTCGGACGTCCACTACTTTGAGACAGGACGGATCGGCTCGCAGGTCGTGCAGTTCCCGTACATCGTCGGCCACGAGTGTGCCGCGACGGTGGCCAAGGTCGGGCCCGACGTGAAGGGTCTGAAAGTGGGCCAGGAGGTGGTCGTTGAGCCGGCGGTGTCCTGCCATGCGTGCGAGCAGTGCAAGGCGGGCCGCGAAAACACGTGTTTCCACCTGCGTTTTCTCGGCACGCCGGGGCAGGGCAACGGGTGCCTGTCGGAATACATTGTGATGCCCGAGGAGTGCTGTCTGCCGACCGACGGGAGGATCTCCATCGAGCAGGGGGTGCTCTGCGAGCCGCTGGCAATTGCGGTCTATGCGGTCAAGCAGTCGCATCCGGCCAGGGGGGCGGATGTGGCGATGCTCGGAGCCGGGCCGATCGGGCTGTGCTGCCTCGTGAGCGCCAAGGCGGCAGGTGTTGGCGACTGCTATATGACTGAGAAGATCGACGAACGCGTCGAGATTGCCCGGCGGGCCGGAGCCACGTGGGTCGGCAATCCGCTCAAAGAAGACGTGGTGGCGGCGATCCTCAAGCGCAAACCGCTCGGGATGGATATCGTGTATGAGTGTGCCGGCCAGCAGGAGACGATCGACCAGGCAGTCGATCTGCTCAAGCCGGGCGGCAAGCTTCTGCTGATTGGCATCCCGCGAGAGGACCGTATTTCGCTGTCGATCGACAAAATCCGACGCAAGGAGGTAACGATCGTCAACGTGCGCCGTCAGAACAAGTGTACCCATGAGGCGATGGATCTGGTCGCTTCGGGAGCGGTTGGCGTGGATTTCATGGTGACGCATCGGTTTGGGCTCGACCGGGTCCGGGAGGCTTTTGAACTGGTCGCCGCATACAGGGACGGCGTCGTCAAGGCGATGATCGAGATGTGATCGTCGCGGCGCATATGCGTCGGGGGACGGAGACAGAGGGTGGTTTGTGCGTCGCAGAGGTCGGCGGCGGCGGGGGCTGTCGTGTCCGGGAGGGCTTTGGAGGTTCAATGGTCGGTCAGGTCAAGCATGCGTGTATCGTCAGTGTGGGCAACGAGCTTCTCAGCGGCCACACGGTTGATACGAACGCCGCCTACATCGCCCGGCAACTGCGTTCGATCGGGGTTCCGACGGTCAGTTCGCATATGGTGGCCGACCTGCAATCGACGATCGTTCAGGCACTGCGGCTGGCCGCGGAGGAGGCCGACATCGTGATTGTCACGGGCGGTCTGGGCCCGACCGACGACGACCTGACCCGCGAGGGTCTTGCTGAGTTTCTTGGGGTCGAGCTGGAACTCCGAGAGGACCTGCTTGTCAGAATGAAGGAGTGGTTCCAGCGGCGCGGCGTGCCGATGGTCCGCAAGAATGTCGTCCAGGCCCGCATTCCCAGGGGGGCCCAGGTCGTGCCCAACGAGTGGGGCACGGCGCCGGGGATTCTGGCGGAAAAGGATGGGACGGTCTTCTTCGCTCTTCCCGGGGTCCCACGGGAGATGGAGCGGATGCTGGCGGCCTCAGTGCTTCCGAGGCTGCGAGCGATGGCGCGGTGCCAGGCATTGGCGGTACGCAAGCTCAAGTGCTTCGGGGCCGGGGAATCGACGATCGCCGAGATGATCGGCGAGGCCATGGCCCGCAATCGCAATCCACTGGTCAATTGTACGGCGCACACGGGGGTGATCACGCTCGAAATCGTTGCCACATCGCCGACGGTCGCCGATGCCGAGAGATTGGCTCAAGCCCAGGAGGCGGCGCTGCGCGAGGTTCTCGGGCCGTTGGTCTACGGGGTGGGTGAAGAGACTCTGGCCGAGGTGGTCGGTCGGCAGTTGCAGCGGCTGGGAAAGACGCTGGCGGTCGCCGAGTCCTGCACGGGCGGTCTGCTCGCCAAGCTGATCACGGATATCCCGGGGGCCAGCGGGTATTTTACCCACGGGTGGGTGACCTACAGCAATCAGGCCAAGATTGAGGAACTGGGGGTTCCAGGGGAGTTGATCGAGAGGCATGGGGCGGTTAGTGAGCCGGTGGCTGAGGCGATGGCCCAGGGGGCGCGTCTCCGGGCCGGGGCTGATTATGCTATCGGAATCACCGGCATCGCCGGACCGGACGGCGGAACAGAAGAAAAACCCGTTGGTCTGGTGTGTATTGCCGTCGACTTCGAAGGGCGGATACAGGCTGTGCGAGGGCAATTCCCTTGGGAACGCCACCTCGTACGGATGCGCGCCGCCCAGACGGCGTTGGACCTCCTGCGTCGCGGACTCGGCCGTTGACTCGTCCGCTTGAAAATGCTATAATCAGTGGGGATAAATAGATACGGCACATTGAGGTTTGTATGACCAAGAAACGCAGGCACTTAGGGGAAATCCTCTACAAGGCGGGGCTTGTCAAGAAGGAGGCCCTGATCGATGCGATCAAGACCGGCAAGTCGAACAACAAGCGGCTTGGCCAGGTCCTGCTCGATCTGAAGCTGATTGACGAGGAAACCCTTGCCAAGGCCCTCGCCAAGCAGTTCGGCTTGAAATACGTCGATCTGGATCAGGTCACGATCCCCTCGGACGCGGTGAAAATCATCCCGGAGGATCTGATCCGTCGGCACAGCATCCTGCCGTTGAGTGTTGCCAACGGTCGTCTGAAGCTGATCATCAGCGACCCGATGGACCTGGACATGATGGATTCGGTTCGATTGCGTCTGAATACCGAGCTCGAATGCTATCTGGCCAGTGCCAAGAAGATCCGATCGTACATCGACGGATCGCTCGAACAGGAGGTTACGACCGAAGAGGATGACCGTCTCCGGCACAGTATCGACGCGACGGCAGCCGAATTGGCGGAGGTGGGCAGCGAACTGGCGGCTGAGGCGTTACGGGCCCAGACGGCCGCGGACGGCGACGACGGGCCGATCATCCGGCTGGTAAACCTGATCATCGACACCGCCTATCGCATGCGGGCCAGCGATATTCACGTCGAGCCGATGGCCGACCGCGTTCGCATCCGCTACCGTGTCGACGGCGTCTGTCTGGAGAAGGACAATATCCCGAAAAACATGCAGCCGGCCCTCGTGACGCGTCTGAAGATTCTCTCGGGCATGGACATTGCGGAGAAGCGACTGCCACAGGACGGTCGTATCAAGCGGAACATCGACGGACAGGACATCGATTTCCGTGTCTCGTCCCTTCCGGGCAACCACGGTCCCAGCGTCGTGCTTCGTATCTTGCGGCCGGATGCCGTCAATATCGGCATCGAGTCGCTGGGTTTTGAGCAGGACAATTATGAGACATTCCAGCGGATCATCAAACGCCCGAACGGCATCTTTCTGGTGACCGGGCCGACCGGTAGTGGCAAGACCACGACCCTCTA
>JAAYBA010000078.1 GCA_012719085.1 Planctomycetota bacterium | reverse complement strand
TTGCCCTGAGCCTGCCGAAGGGATCTGGCCATGGCCGAGACATGCCTCTCGTTCGTGGCTGTCCCGATCGGAGGCGCTCGAAGCAGCCAAACAAACGCAACATAGAAGTGGAGGCTCGATAATGGCTCGTACGACGATCGTGGTTTTGATGGTGGTGTTGTGTCTTGGTCTACCTGCCTTTGCAGAGCAGGCCGGCGAAGTCTTCCGCATTGGGTTGATCGGGCTTGACACCTCTCATGTCACCGCCTTCACCAAGCTGTTGAACGATCCAGCGAAGGACTGGAGCTGCCGGGTCGTCGCGGGATATCCGGGTGGCTCGCCCGACATCCCGTCGTCGGCCAACCGGGTCGAGGACTACACGAAGCAACTGAAGGACGAATTCGGTGTCGAGATCGTCGATAGCATCGAGGAACTGTGCCGCAAGGTGGATGGCGTGCTGCTGGAGAGCGTCGACGGCCGGCCGCATCTGGCCCAGGCCAGGCCGGTGATCGCCGCGAAGAAGCCCCTCTTTATCGACAAGCCTATGGCTGGCAGTCTCGCCGACGTGATCGAGATCTTCCGGCTGGCCAAGGCCAACAACGTGCCGTGCTGGTCCAGTTCCTCGCTGCGGTTCGGGCCCGGCGTCCTCGGGATGCGGAACAACGACCAGATCGGCGAGGTTCGCGGCTGCGACGCCTTCAGCCCGTGCAGCCTCGAAGAGCATCACCCCGACCTCTACTGGTACGGCGTTCACGGCGTCGAGATTCTGTTCACGATCATGGGGCCCGGCTGCGAGTCCGTCCAGCGCCTCCAGACCGATGGTTATGAGTTCGTCGTCGGCCAGTGGAAGGACGGGCGGATCGGCACCTATCGTGGGCTCAAGAGCCCCAAGCAGGACTATGGCGCGATGGTCTTCGGCACCAAGGGCATCGTCCGGAGCGGCGGCTACGAGGGCTATGGGCACCTCGTCAACGAGATCGTCAAGTTCTTCGAGACGGGCCACATCCCCGTGCCCGCCGAAGAGACGATCGAGATCTTCGCCTTCATGACCGCCGCCGACGAATCCAAGGCCCAGGGCGGCTGCCCCGTCACCCTCGCCTCCGTCCTCGAAAAAGCCAGCAAGAGGTAAACGTCGCCCCCGAGTGTTTCAACGCAAGGTGCTGCACGCCCGGCAGTGGGGGTTGCGCGGGACGGGCACTTTGCGGAAGCGCATCGTCAGGGCGTCGTAGGTCAGCAGGCAATCGGTCAGCAGATCGCCGAGGCCCAGGAGCGTCTTGATGGCTTCGGTGGCTTCGAGCGTTCCGATAACGCCGGGAACGACGCCGAGCACGCCTCGGGCCGACGCATGCGTCGGCCCTACGGATGGGGGCTCACCGAAAACACAGCGGCAGCAGGCGGTCTTGCCGGGCAGGACGGTCATCAGTTGCCCTTCGAATGCGAGGATGCCCGCGTGGCAGAACGGCACCCGCCGGGCGCAGCAGGCGTCGTTGATGAGGAGCTTGGTCGCGGGATCGTCCACCGCGTCGATGGCGAAGTCGTAGCCCTCGACGATCTCGGCGAGGCTCTCGGCGGTCGCCCACCGGTCGTAGGTCCGCACGGTCACGTCCGGGTTGATCGCGACAATCGCATCGCGGGCCGAGACGACCTTTCTGGTGCCCACGTCGGCGGTGCCGTGAGCGATCTGTCTCTGGAGGTTGCTCAGATCCACTGCGTCGCCGTCGAGCAGGCCGATCGTTCCGACGCCGGCCGCCGAAAGGTAGAGGGCCGCCGGCGAGCCGAGCCCGCCGACCCCGACGATCAGCACGCTCGATGCGAGCAGCTTCTCCTGCCCGGCCCGCCCAATCGGTTCAAGCAGGATGTTCCGAGCGTAGCGTTCCAGTTGCGATTGGGTCAGTGACACAGCAATCCCCCGTGAGGGCGATCCGTCTCTGGCGGACTGGCCCCTACAGCCTGCGGCCTGCAGCCTACGGCCTATCCGTATCGAGAAAGGCGCGGTCCCAGTCCTTCCAGACGGGTTCGAGTCCATGGCGGGCGAGCATGTCGGCGACCTCGCGCGGGCTGCGGCGGTCGCTGACCTCAAACTGGCCCTCGCCGCGATCGGCTTGCGAGTAGCCTCCGGGGTTGGTCCGGCTGCCGGCGCTGATCCGCGTCGGGCCCAAGGCGATCACGTGATCGCGAAACCGCGCCGCTTCGCGCGTCGAGAGCACCAGGCCCGCATCGGCAAAGCATAGCCGAAGCGCCAGCATCATCTGCACGAGATTCCGATCCGTCA
>JAAYBA010000575.1 GCA_012719085.1 Planctomycetota bacterium | reverse complement strand
GGCGGCCATCGTCAAGAGGGCTTGTCGCGGCGGGGAGTCTATGGCCTCTCGATTGTGTTTCGCACTGGTGATTCTCTTCTTCGCGGCCACGTTGATCGTGGCCGTCCACATGCGCGGCGCCAACCGTCGTGCATTCTACACGCTTCGGACCTGTACGGTCGAACAGCGCCATCTCCAGCAGGAGCTGTGGCGCAAACAGCTTCAGGTCGAGGCGCTGACGAACCCCGCTTCGGTCTCACAGCGACTGGAGCGATAGGACTATAGGTCCTATCGGACCCATAGGACCGATAAGGATGGCAGGGATGCGACAGTAAGGTCAAGCGCGATGCGAACGGGGCAGGCGGACAATACGGGGCCCATCACGGCCGAGAACGCCGATGAACGGCGTGAGCGGATGGCCATCGTGGTGTTCGCGGGGCTGGTTGTTCTGGCGTTTGCAGGTCTGATCTGGCGCTGCTACCACCTTCAGTGCGCCTCGGCGGACCACTATGCTCAGTTGAGTCTTCGCCAGCAATGCGCGTATCTTCCGCTGGAGCCGCAGCGCGGCGCGATCCTGGACTGTCGCGGTCGCGTGCTGGCGGCCAGCAACCAGATTCGCACGGTCTTCGTCGATCCGATGATTGTGGAAGACCCGAAGGAGACGGCCAACGCCCTGGCGCCGATCCTCGATCTGCCGGCGCATGAGATCTGCAAGATGATCACGGATCGGGGGGCGTATCGCTATGCGCCGATCGCCACGGGCGTCGACTCGTCGGCGGCGGAGGCGGCCCGACTGGTCCATGGCGTGGGCGTTCAGTATGGCTGGCAGCGGCACTATCCGATGGGCCGGCTGGCCAGTCACGTGACCGGGTACACCAGCAGCGACAACCGAGGGCTTGGGGGCATCGAATACGAGTTTGACGGTGAGCTGCGGGGAGAGGGGGCCCGCCACGTGTTCTTCGTCGATGTCCATCGCCGGCCTCTGTCGTTCGCCGTCGGACAGCGCAGCGGCGACAATGGGATGCCCACCAACGGCGACAGCGTCATCCTGACGATCGACACCACGATCCAGCAGTTCGTCCGGGAAGAACTGCTCAAGCAGTACAAGGCATTCGAGGCCGAGGCGGCGATGGCGGTGGTGGCCGACCCTCGTTCGGGCGCGATCCTGGCGATGGTCTCGCTTCCGGACTTTGACCCGCAGAACATCGGGCGCACCGATCCGAACTACTTTCTCAATCGGGTGCTGACCGATCAGTATGAGCCGGGCAGCATCATCAAGCCGTTCAGCGCCGCGATCGCGCTGGACACCGGGGTGGTCAACACGCACGAGACGATCTTCTGCGAGCACGGCAACTACCGGGGCCGGGGTTTCGGGAGGATCGGAGAGTATCGCCAGGGCTTTGGCGACCTGACGCTTCGGGAGATCCTCCAGAATTCGAGCAATATCGGCATGGCCAAGCTCGGCCAGCGGATGGGCGCCGAGCGGTTATACGAAGGGCTGACGCTGTTCGGGTTCGGCAAGCGGATCGGGATCGACCTTCCGGGCGAGGGCGAGGGGCTGCTCCGTCCGCCGTCGGAGTGGACCGGCTACAGCGTTACCCGCATCCCGTTCGGACAGGAGATCTCGGTCACCGCGATCCAGCTCGTGCGGGCGCTGTGCATGCTGGCCAACGGGGGGCGCCTGGTGCGTCCGCACGTGATCGAGGCGATCGTCAAGCCGGATGGCTCGGTCGTTGATATCCGCCCGCCGGCCCTGCGCGTCGGATACGTCATCAAGCCCCAGGTCGCCCGGTGGGTCGTTCAGGACGCGATGACCGCCGTGGTCAACGACGGCACGGGCAAGCGAGCCCAGCTCGAACGGTGGCAGGTCTTCGGGAAGACCGGCACCGCACAATTGGCCCGAAGCGACGGTCGCGGGTATGAGGAGCGGGCCTACGTCGCCTCGTTCATGGGCGGCGCGCCAGCCGAGGACCCGCGGATCGT
>JAAYBA010000574.1 GCA_012719085.1 Planctomycetota bacterium | reverse complement strand
TTCCTCAAGGCGACGGGAAGGGGGCTCAATGAGAAGCAGTGAAGCCGTTCCCTATCCGCACCTGGCGTGGCGGTTGTACAGCGTCTGGTACCGGCACATGCGCGTCTACACGAAGAACCTCGTCAGCAACGGTCTGCCGCCGTTTCTGGAGCCGCTGCTATTCCTGGCGGGGGTGGGCCTGGGCCTGGGCCGGTATATCACCGAGTCGATGGACGGGATGAGCTACCTGACATTTCTCGGCACGGGGCTGCTGGTGACGACGGCGATGTTCACGGCGTCGTTCGAATGCACCTATGCCACGTTCATCCGCCTGGAGTTCGACAAGGTCTACGATGGAATGCTCGCGGCCCCGATCACCGTCAACAACCTGATCGTCGGGGAGATTCTCTGGGCGGGGACCAAAGGCCTGTTCTTCTCGTTCGCGGTGCTGTGTATCCTGACGCCGTTCGGGATCGTCCACATTCCCCATGCGCTGCCGGCGCCGCTGGTGGGTTTTCTGACGGGTGTGATGTTCGCGTCGCTGTCGCTTCTGGTGACCTCGTTCGTCAAGACGATCAATCACTTCAACTTCTACATGACGGGGTTCCTCTCGCCGATGTTCTTCTTCGCGGGCGTGGTGTTTCCCGTGAGCAATCTGCCCCGACCGGTGCAGTTCGTGGCCGAGATCGTGCCGTTGACGCATTCGGTTCGGCTGGTGCGGGCGGTCTGCGTGAGCCGCTACGACCTGGGCCTGCTGGCGGACATGGTCTACATCCTCGTCTTTGTCGCGATCGTGGGCGCTCTGGCGGTCAGGCGTCTGCGACGCCGGCTGGTGAGTTGAGCGGATCAGAAGCGGAAGTACAGGTTTGCCGACAGGACGGGGTAGATTCTGAACTTGTCGGCTTTGTCCTGGATGTCGTCCTCCTCCTTGGCCAGATTGGCGAGGAATTCCGGATCGCCGGCCAGCGCGCCGGTGGCCGACAGGGCGACCCGGGGCGATCCGATGAACGCCACGCCCAGGTCGGTCATGAAGCCCCAGCGACGCGCCTTGCCGAACGCATTGCCCCAGCCGATCCCGACGTAGGGAGCCACGTCCCGGAAGCTCAGATCGCCCGACAAGACCCCGATCTCCTCGGCGGTGTAGGTTTCGTCGCCGATTTCCAGCGTGCCGTCGTAGCGACCGGACAGGCCGGCCTCGGTCTGGTTCAGAATGATGCCGGCACTGACATGGAACTTGTTTTCGAAAGGATACCAGTCGACCAGGAGGGGAAAGGTCAACAGGTCCAGGTCGATGTCGTACTCGACATCTTCCACCTCGCCGTCAAAATCGAGGTTGAAATAGCCCACGCCGAGACGAACGTTCACGTCGGAAAGGACGTTGACCATCACGTCGCCGCCCAGCCCAAGGGTGCCGCCCCGCGCGGCGATGGCAAGGCGTCCCGAGTCACTCGCTGTGGCCAGGGCGGTCCATGACAACAAACAGAAGGCGGCGAGAATAATCGATCGTTTCATACGTCTGATCCTTAGAAGCAGCACAACCTGTTGGCGCCCGTGAGGGTCGGCAAACGCAAGACCGCACCCAGCGAGTCTGCGTTCGTGCCCTTGCAGCATTTATCGGCCGCCGCGGCCCAGGGCTTCAGTGATAAAGTGAAGGTCCTGGCGGCTTCGGCCTTCATTTTTCGCGCCGAGTTGCTAAGATACGCCCTGGAGTTTCGAGGAATCCAAGGTTATGGCAAAGATCATTCTATCGGCTGATGAGCTTCTTGATATCCTGCACGCCAACGAGCTGATCCCGGAGCAGGTGACCGAGATCGAGACGGACGGGCAGGAGATCAAGCTGAAGATCAAGACGTCGTGGCCCCTTCTCAAATCGGTCCGGGTCGGCGTACGGTATGCGGGTTTCGACGGCGGGCACATCGCATTCGAGCTGGTGACCAACCGTCTGATCGATACGTTCGACTGGGTCGTGGAGAAGATGGTCGAGTCGATGCATCTGAGCGACCACGGCGGCCGCTGGGAGTATCCGACGCTCTATGTGGACGTCAACCGGATCGTTCGGGGCTGGATTCGCGGCGTCGATATCGACGATATGGTCTTCGAGGACGGCCATTTTCACATCACGACGACGCATCCCTCCCGGCAGGGCGCCTCTTCGGACGCCATGTCCGACACCGACGCGGGCGCTTCGTTTCTGCCTTCGCTGTGATCGGCATCCGGTCGGTCCGGGTCGTGCAGGACAGGCAAACGAGAAGGGCGGACCGAGTCGGCCCGCCCTTTCATGGTAAGGGCCAATTGTCGAGGTCTGCCTGACGCCGTCGGGAGCGGGTCAGGACCCTGTTGACATTTGGCTTGAGGCCTTCTGCCGAACAGACCGATCACTCCGCGATCCGGACGATCGTTCCGTGTCCTCCATGCCGCCTTGTGCCAAGGGGCATTCGCATTGGATTGGCGCCGGAGGGGTCGAAGGCCTCCGGCGCCAATCCGCGCGGGTCGCTCGGCATTCCGTAGCCGACCGATCCCATTCGACGCGAGCGTCATGAAACAAGAAAGGAAGATGTCGATTTCTGTTTTGTGGGAACAGGAATCGTGTGTAGCGATCGTGGCCCCCATGCCGAACGGCAGGGTGGCCTGTCCATCGTCCGTCTCACTCGCACCTGACGCATGCCCATCGGTGCGTCATCCATGCGTACCGTACTCGCTGCGGCCGGACGGCGATGCCGAACGGCCCGGAGCGATTGATGGCTGTTGTTCCGTCGCCGAATCACCATGCGGTTCGGGCGATCGGCAGACGAATGCACGCCCCACGGGGGCGCGGTGGGGGTCTCGGCGTTGTGGCGGTGGAGCCGTTCGGCGCACAGGCAAAGCGGATTGCGCTGCGGCGGATGTTTCAGAATGGAACCGAGCCCGACGGTCGGCGGTCCCCCCATTGCGACCCCCAACGCACGCGGGAACACAGAGACGATTCGCTCTGCGACCCCGATCAGCCGATGTAGTCCGTTACCTGCTTGCTGCAAAGCCACTTCCGTGTCTCCTTGATGCGATCGCCGCTCCTTGTATAGAGGCTAAGCGACCACCATCCGACGCATACTCCATGCGTCTTCATCCGTGAGCAGACCACCTTCCCTATTGGTGGCTTTCGGCGGGTCCCTCCTCCTATAAGGGAACGCCAACGGGGGACTTGTATAGCATCTTGGCACGCATTTGTCAAGTCAAAATTGCGCCAAAATCGTCGCATCACACGATGCCGAGGCGATGCGGGACGCAAGCGGCTTGCTACGGCTGGCGGGGGCCCGGTGTCTGTGTACGGCGCGAAGACGCTCCGACGCGATGTGAGGACGCAGACCTCAGCGATTGCGGCTGGTGCGGTCGTTCGGCTTTCGCGCCTCGACGGGCCTGCGCTTCTGTCGCGTCTTGTCGGGGATCTCTCTGATCTGGAACCTGGGGCCCCTGGGCTTGCCGCGGCTCGGTCCTTTGCCGGCCTGTCTGCCTCGCTTCAGGACGATCAAGGCATTGCCACAGATCTCGGCCGTCTTGCTGTCAGGATGCTTGAGTCCTTCGATCAGCGCGTCTTCGGCCAGTTTGCGCATCCGACCCCGCATCTTTCGCAGTCCGTACGCCGCGGCACCCTTCGTCCGTCGGGGCCCATTGCCGAACAGGGCCTCCGTCAGGACTTCCAGGCCGTCCTCCTGCATCCAGGACAGGTTGAAAGCGCTCTGTCGCACGATCGAGACATTGGCGCTGTACAACTGCTCCCGAAGCTTCGCCAGAAGCTTGACGGCCTCCTCATCTCTTTCTCTTCCCGATGGTTTCCTTTTCTCCAGCCTCATACGGCCACCTCCCTGTGGATACCGGCCAGACGCTTCGGACGGCCAAAGACATCCCCGCATGGGACCGTCAGCCACCCGATGGGCTCTGCTGCGATGCGCTGGGACACTCCAGCCCGATAGATGACCCGACACAACCCCCAAAACGGACAGGGACGCGATCGATCGCCACCCGCCCTTCGCCTGGATACCCGCATCCTTGGTGTTCCTCCAGCGAACTACCCGTGCATTCCCGGTGCGTCTGCACCACTCCGGTCGTCTGATGTGGCCGACCCTCCTGACGGCAACCTCAGCACTGCATCGACAAAACATACATATAATAGCAAGCGAAACGACCGCCTCGGGCACACGCGTTTCAGACGCACGGCCCGAGATGCCCGGTGGATTCCTGGAGAAATCCGAGAGCGTCACCACGACGAAACCTGCTCTGGTGGTGATTTTCATGTGCGCCCACGGCGCTGTCAAATCAATTTTCCTGCGTCCGAGCGATTCGTCCGGCCGGGGCGGGCGTTTTCTGGGGGTGTGAATCTGTGTGGGACAGGCCATTTTTCTGTAACAAAACGGCCTTGGCAGGCGTCTGATACCAGTAGAACGGCGGAGGGGCCGGCGTAGAGAGTACGTCGGCAGGTGCCCGGCCGAAGTGGGCGGGCGTTTTGCATCCCGCTCGTCTGTTGTCCGCTGTCCGGCGGTGGATCGGGATGACTTCCGACGCGGCGGATGCGGTGGGCCGTCCTTGACGTCGATGCGGGTATGTATTAGGCTTCCTGAGGGGGTCAGCACAGTGAAATTGAGGTCTACGGATACCAATGGATGTGGGTAGCAGTGTCAGAAGAAAGCGGCTCGGAGAGCTGTTGTGCGAGAGGTCTTACCTGGACGAGACCGGTCTGGGCGTGGCCTTGGCCGAGCAGAAGGTCAAGCATCGGCGTCTCGGCCAGATCCTTCTCGATCTGGGGTACGTCACACAGGCCCAACTGAACGAGGCGCTGGCCGTTCAGGTAGGCATCGAGAAGGTCGATTTGTCGGAGATTTCGATCGGGGCCGACGTGACCGCCCTGGTGCCGGCCGACCTGGTCAGCAAGTACAACATCCTGCCGTTGTGGCGGGAAGACGGCCGTTTGGCGGTGGCCATGGTGGACCCGTTTCGGCCCCAGGTGATGGAGGACCTGCGGCTGGTGACCGGATGCCTCATCCAGCGGTATTACGCCGAACCCATCCAACTCGAACATGCGGTGCTGCGTTTCTACGGCAGCAACGTCGCCAGGATGCTGGACGATCTGGCTCCGGCCGAGCACCGCAGCGAAGAGCAGGGCGGCAGCGGCGATTTTTCGCCGGCCAGGCTCAACGAACTGGCCCGCGAGCCCTCCCTGGTGAACCTGGTCAACCTGATTATCTTCGAGGCCATCGAGGCCCGCGCCAGCGACATTCACATCGAGCCGTTCGAGCATGAGGTCAAGATCAAGTATCGGATCGACGGCATGCTCGTCGAGAAGACGCCCTCCTCCAAGCGGCTCCAGGCGGCGATCGTCTCCCGCATCAAGATCATGGCCGATATGAACATCGCCGAGCGGTTCGTCCCGCAGGACGGCCACATCGAGTTCATGGGCAACAGCGGCAAGATCGACATCCGCGTCTCGACGGTGCCCACGGTGTTCGGCGAAGCGGTGGAATTGCGTCTGCTGGACCGGACCGCCTCGCTAATCAACCTGAGCGATCTGGGCATGAATCCGCAGACGTTCGACGGCTTTTCCAAATGCCTGCGAAAGACGCACGGGATCGTCCTCGTGACCGGGCCGACCGGGTCGGGCAAGACGACGACGCTCTACGCGGCCCTGAAGGAGATCTTCTCGCCCGCGGTCAAGATGATCACCATTGAGGACCCCGTGGAGTACCAGCTCGACGGGATCAACCAGATGCCCGTCAACGCCAAGCGCGGCCTGACCTTCGCGACGGGGCTTCGTCATATTCTGCGGCACGACCCCGACATCATCATGGTCGGCGAGATTCGCGACCGGGAAACAGCCGACATCGCGATCCGGGCAGCCTTGACCGGGCACATGGTGTTCTCGACGCTGCACACCAACGACGCGGCCGGCGCGGTGACACGGCTGATCGACATGGGGGTCGAGCCGTTCCTGCTGGCCAGTTCGCTGGAAGGCATTCTCGCCCAGCGCCTGGTGCGGACGATCTGCCCGAAGTGCAAGGAGCCCTACCATCCCGATGAGACCCTTCTGGCGAATCTGGGCGGTTCGACCGCGATCGGGCCGGGGACTCGATTCTACCACGGCGCCGGCTGCGAGGAGTGCAATCAGACCGGGCTGACCGGGCGGATTGGGATTTTCGAGTTGCTCCGCATCACAACCCGGCTGCGGGAAGTCATTGCGACGCGGCCGACCACCGAACAGATCGTGCGGGAGGCCCCGGCCGACCACATCAGCATGGTGCACGACGGCATCGGCAAGGTGGTGCAGGGCCTGACGACCCCCGAGGAGGTCTTCAGGGTGGCCAAGAGCATCACTGAAGACGACTGAGAAACGGCGAGCTGTTCGCGTCGGTGCGGCAGGGCCGTCCCGGAGGCTCGCAGCTTGGGGAGTGGACCTTGGGCCAGTTTTCCTACAAAGCAGTGGATCGCGGCGGCGCGCACGTGGCCGGCTCTATCGACGCGGCCGATCGGCGCAGCGCCGTGGCGGCTCTGGCGGATCGGGGGCACTTCGTCACCGATCTGATTCAGGAGGCTCATCAGGGCCGGCAATCCCGCGAGCAGACGGCAGGGCCGTCGTGGTCGGCACTTCCCTCTCTGGGCGGGGGGCGAGTCGCCAGCAAGGACGTCCTGGCTATGACGACCCAGTTGAGCACGGCCGTCCGCGCGGGACTGCCGCTGTTGAATTGTCTCGAAATGCTTGGCAAGCAGCAACGCAAGAGCGGCATGATCCGGCTGTTCGACCATCTGGTCCAGGCCGTCAATTCGGGCCAGTCGCTCTCCGAGGCCATGGCCGAACACCCGAAGGTTTTCAGCCCGCTGTATCTGTCGATGATTCGCGTCGGCGAGACCGGCGGCATTCTCGAACAGACCACGACGCAGTTGACGCAGATTCTCGCACGGGAAGAGAAGGTCAGGACGAACATGAAGAACGCCTCGGCTTATCCGCTGTTCGTCCTGTGCATCGGCCTGGCCTCGGCGGTCGTGGTCGTCGCGGGGATTCTGCCGAAGATCGTGGACACGGTCGATGTCGGTGCGGCGGCGATGCCCTTGCCGACCCGCATGCTGCTGGCGACCAGCGATTTCGTACGCATCCTGTTCACCAGCATCGGCGGGTGGATGGCGATCGTCGGGTTGGTTGCTGCGATCTACGCGTTTCGCCGCTGGACAAGGACGGTCGGGCGATTCGAATGGGACGCGTTCAAGCTACGCATCCCCGTGCTCGGTTCGGTCCTTCGGACCATTGCGGTCGGACGCTTCGCTCGGACGCTGGGGGCGCTGACGCAGGGCGGTGTGACCATTCTCGAAGCCCTGGCGGTCGTCCGCGATACGCTGGGCAACGAGAGGCTGGCTCGGCAGATCGATGAGGTCGCCGAGAAGGTCAGACGCGGCGAATCGCTCGCCGCGCCTCTCGAGGCATCGGGCTGCTTTCCGCCCTTGCTGGTGCAGATCGTCGCCATCGGCGAGCAGACGGGCAAGCTCGACGAATTGCTGCTGAACGCCGCCGACACGTTCGATACGGACGCCGATGCCGCCATCAGTCGGTTTATGGCGGTCTTCCCGGCGGCGTTGATTCTGGTTCTGGCCCTGGTCATCGGGTTCATCATCGCCGCGGCGTTGCTGCCGATCGTGATGATGTCGCTCGGGGCCGGAGCGACGTAGTTGACTGAGAGTGGGGATATAGGTAGGGGCGAACGGTCGTTCGATCCTGTGGGAGGTAGCTACATGAGGCAAGGAAGACGAAGGCGAAAAGGCTTCACGCTGGTGGAACTGCTCGTGGTGGTTCTGATCATCTCGATGCTGGCCGCAGTGCTGGCGCCGCGGATGTTCCGGGGGCTGGGGCAGGCCAAGGCGGACATCGCCCGCGCGAAGATGACCATTATCGAGGACTCGCTGTCCCGCTTTCAGTACGATTGCGGCCGGCTGCCGGACGAATCGGAAGGGGGGCTCGAAGCCCTGCTGGTGGCGCCGCCGGACCTGGCGGACCGATGGTTGGGGCCCTACCTGAAGCAGAGCCAGTTGCTGGACCCGTGGGGCAACATGTACATCTACATCTCCGAGGGCCAGCAGAACCCCGGCAGCTTCGACCTGGTCAGTCTGGGCGCCGACGGCCAGGAAGGCGGCGAAGGGGAGAACGCCGACATCGTGAATCTGTAGGACCTGCGCAGGGTGCACGGGATGTCCAGACAGACGCATACAGTCCGAACGGTCCGTCAGGCGGGGGCCTTCACGCTCGTCGAGCTTCTGCTCGTGGTCGCCATCGTCGTGCTCATCGGCGGCCTGAGCGGGGGGCTGTACGGCGGCAGCCATAAGCGGCTCCTGGTGGAGCGGACGGCGCGGCAGTTTCTGCTCAGCGCCAAGTACGCCCGGATCATGGCGATCGAGCAGGGCCGGCCGTACGAGTTGCGCCTGGACGCGGAGAACAAGGGCTTTGCCGTGACGACCACGCGGGCGAATGCGCAAACGGCCGAGAGTGAAGCGGTGGTGGTCCGGGATTACTACGCCAAGCCGGTCGAGTTCGAGGGGGCCGTCCGGTTTGAGGACGTCCGGATTCTGACGCTGATGACCGAGCAGGTCACGAGCGTGGGCGCCGAGCAGCGCATCGTCTTTCTGCCGAACGGCTCGGCGGAATCGGCGGTGGTGCAGATCGGCGACGGCACGACACACTATACGGTGGCCGTCGTGGCCGCGACGGGCAAGGCGACGCTGCGACCGGGCCCGGCCGGAGACATGCGGATGGCGGTGATTGACTTGGATGAACGATGAATTGCCGAACCGGCACAAGACGTTCGGGTTTCAACCTGGTCGAGACGATGGTGGCCAGCGTGATCCTCAGCGGGGCCGTCCTGGCGCTGGGGGCGGTCAGTTCCGGCGCGCTGACGCAGATGCGTTTGAACCGGCAGTACGAAGCGGCCGCTTCGATCGTGGACAAGCAGTTGACGCTGATCGATGCCGTCGGGATCGATCAGTTCATCGAGCAGGGCCAGAGCGAAGGCGTGGTCGAAGAGCCGGAGCCCGGCTATACCTGGGCGGTGCAGACGGAGTATGTCGGCATCGACAACGTGTATCTCGTCGCCGTTACGGTGCGCTGGCTGGACCGCC
Source organism: Planctomycetota bacterium (assembly GCA_012719085.1). Taxonomy (GTDB): domain Bacteria; phylum Planctomycetota; class Phycisphaerae; order Sedimentisphaerales; family Anaerobacaceae; genus Anaerobaca. Next base: position 5,920 of record JAAYBA010000574.1, on the reverse strand, counting down.
GGCGGCCGCGTCAGATTGTCGTTCAGACGAGGCTCAACGGAACGAGTACGGTGGCGTCCCTGGGGCGGGAAACACAGGAACGATGAGAATGCGAACGGTCACCTACAAGGGGTTCACGCTGGCGGAGGTGCTGGTCGCTTCGACGATCAGCGCGTTCATCGCGATCGTCGCGGTCGGCGCGTTGCGGACCGTCTCGGACAGCGCTCAGGTGGTGACGCGTGACAGCGAGAAGGTGAGCGAAGTCCGATTCGCCGCGCGGATGCTCGCTCGGGATCTGGCCAATCTGTATCGCGATGGGGATGCGCAGAGCATGCGTCTGATCGGCGCCTCGCAGGGCGCTGACGACGCCGAGGGTGCGTCTTTGAAGTTTTACATGATCGGGCGGACGAGCGCGCGATTCGGGCAGCCGGAGGGCGACGTGTATGAGGTCGAGTATATTCTGGGCCGCAGCGCGCTGACCGAGGGGGTGATCGATGATTCGTCCGGCTCATCCACGCTGTATCGTCGGCTCTGGCCCAATCCGGACGAGAATCGCCCGCCGGGCGGGATTCTGACGCCGCTGGCGGAGAACATCGACGTGTTTGCGATGCGTTTCTCCGACGGCCAACAATGGACGACGCAGTGGCCCGAGGAGATGCGGTCGCTGCCGCAGTTGATCGAGGTGACCCTGGCGACGCTGACGCCGAAGGGAACCGTTGCGGCGATGGAGACGTTCACGGTGAACTTCCCCCGGCTGGCCGAGCCGGCGGACGCGGCATCGGCTGGCCCGGGCAATTCGCCCGAAGGCGGCAATCGTCAGGGCCAGCCGCCCGCCCAGGGGGGGCAGAACCGATGACCCCGACAAGGCGCAACAGAACGAACGGATCGCTATCGATGGATGTCAGTCCTACCAACAAGGGTCTGATCCTGGTGATGGTGCTCTGGATCGTCATGCTGATGACGACGACGGTGGCCATCGTCAGCCGGACCGGCCGGCTGGACATGAAGATGGCCACCTCTGCCGTCGATGAGGTTCGCTGCAACTGGGCCTGCCGGGCCGGGACGGAGACCGCCATCGGCCTGCTCAATGAGGATGCCAAGGTCACCGATGCCCTCTCGGAACTCTGGAGCGACAACGATGAGGACTACAACGACGTTCCGCTGGAACGGTGCATCTACCGCGTCTATGCGATCGACGAGGCGGGCAAGCTCAACGTGAACACGGCGACGCGGGAGCAGTTGATGGCCCTGCCGTATATGGAGATGTCGATCGCCGACGCCATTCTCGATTGGCGCGACAACGACGAGACGGTCCGGGCCGAAGGGGCCGAGCGGGGATATTACGAGAATCTGCCGTTTCCCTATACGATTCGCAACGGACCGTTCCGCACCATTCGCGAGCTGCTTCGCGTCCGGGGCGTGACCAAGGACCTGCTGTACGGCGAAGATATGAACCTCAACGGGCAGCTCGATCCGTCGGAGGCCGACGGGGAGCTGAGCCCGCCAATGGACAACGGCGACGATCGTCTGGATGAAGGCTGGATCGCGTACCTGACCTGTTATTCCTATGAGAACAACGTCGACGCGGACGGCCAGAACCGGATCAACGTCAACCAGGCCGATGAACAGCAGTTGCAGAACGGGCTGGGAATCACCGCGGCGCAAGCGCGATGGATCGTGCAGAATCGCGGCGGCGGCTACCCGAATATCGCGGGTCTGATTAATCAGAACAGCCCGAAAGAGCCCCCTAAAGACTCGACCGACGACGGCAATCGCGCCGATGCCATCGATCTTCAGACGTTCAGCACGATCGCCGACAAGATCACCACCAGCGGTGAGGCGATGTTGCCGGGGATGGTCAACATCAACACGGCTCCCAAGGAGGTGCTCGTGGCCCTTCTCGGGGGAGGCGATCAGGATGAGGCGGTGGCGGAGAGCATCCTTGCGGACCGATTGGGGCGTCCGTACGGATATCAGAGCGTCGCGGATCTCCTGGACGTTTCGTCGATGACGATCGACAAGTTCAAGAGCATCGCCGGCCTGCTGACCGTGCGGTCGAACGTGTTCACGATCCGCTGTGATGCGACGGCCGATGTCAGCGGGGCGACGCGGCAAAGCGAATGCGTGGTGGACCGCCGTCAGTCGCCATGCAAGATTCTCTATTGGTATCATGGAGCGAATTATTGATGAGCAGGAGTGCGAAAACAGCTCATTCGGTTATTGCCGCGGTGAGAGACGATGCGGCGTTCCGGGCGGTGGCCCTGCGCAAGCGCAGTGACTGCTTCGAGGTGCTCTGGGCGAAATCGATGCCCGTCGAGGAGGGAAACTGGCAGGCCTTTGCTGCCGCATGCGGCCTTTCGGCCGAATCGAAGCCGGCCGCACGATCTGCGCAGGGCGGCGAGGTCTCCGTCGTCGGAGTCGATTCCACGGCGGTGGCCTTCTACCGCATCGCCGCGCCGAACGTCGGGCGCGACGAGACGGCTGCGATCGTGCGGATGCAGGCGGAATCGCTGTTGCCCTTGCCCGCCTCGCAGATCGAAGTGGCCTGGCGGACTCTGCCGTCGGCCAACGGGACGGCGGACGTGACGATTGCGGCCGCGCGGCGCGATTTTCTGCACCGATTCGCCGAGGAGGTGCGCCCGTTCGGCCCGCATGCCATCGTTCCGTCGTGCGAAGGGACGGCCCGCACCTGGCACGAGATGTTCGGCGAGCGAGAGCGTCAGGCGTCGATCGTCAGCATCGGGGTTCGCCACACGCAAGTCTGCCTGGTTCTCAACGGTTCGGTGGCCAACAGCGCCGTGCTGGACATCGGCATGGCGGACCTGTCGGCGGTCGCCGAGGACGATGGCGACCGGTCGGAGGCGGCGGAGGTCATCGAGCGGTTCGCGCAGGACATGCACACCGTATTGACTGCGTTCGGATGGGCCGAATCGACGCCGTGGCCGATATTTCTTCTTTCGGACGGGGCCGATGGGATCGATCGGATTGTTGCGGCCCTTGACCGGGCCGGGCTGACGACCAAAGTCAGTGTGCCGCGTTCGCAGGCATTGGGACTGGCGACGGGACTGACGCCGGCGGATCTCCATCGGTACCGCGAGCCGCTCGGCCTGGGTCTGATGTCGCTGGACGGGCCGGCGACGGGCCTGGACCTGTTCGGGGCGATCCGGCGGGCTGAGCGGGAGAAGAGGGCCCGGTCGGCATGGTACTCCACGACACTGGCGGCCGTCGTTGCGGCGGTTATGCTGGTGGTGTTTGTCGCCGCGTCCGTCGCCGTCGATTTCGCCAGTGAGAAGCGATTGAACGCTCTGGTCGGCCGGCCGCAGTTCAAAGAGGCCAGCGAACGCCAGACGCTGCTGCGAACGGTCGCCCGCTATCGGCCCGACGTACTGGGCCTGCTCGCGGAGATCAGCGCAGGAGAGAACCCGGGCGTGATCCTCGACGGGTTCCACTTTCGCAAGGGCCAGGCGGTTACGCTGACGGGGCAGGCCGACAACGCCGAGCAGATGTGGAAGTTCCAGACCCATCTTCTCGATCACAAGGGCATCGAGGACGTGACCATCACGAACACCTCGTCGGACAGCAAGACGAAGAAGATCCGGTTCACCATGGTCTTCGACTACAAGACTTTCACGAAGAAGGGGGCCGAGCTGTAAGGCTCGACCGGAGCGGATTATGGCAAGAAAACTGGCGCAACGTGAACGGCGCATGGTCATCTTCGGGGCTCTGGCGGCCGTGGCGATTGTGGGTCTGCACTACGGCTTGAAGGGGCGCGACCGCTGGGAGAAGGTTCGGGCGTCCCTGAAGTCTTCCAGAGAGCAGCTCGCCTCTCTGACCGCCGATCCGAGCAAGCAGGCGGCGCTGCGGACAATCGTCCCGGTGGCAGAGATGCCCCAGGTTGAAGAGACGCAGCAGTTTCTCATTCGCGATCGTCTCCACGAGCAGTTGAAAAAGGCGGGGATCAAGACCGAGCCGTTGACGATTCTGCCGTTGCGGAAGAAACCGGGTCTGCCGTACGACGCGATCCGAATCCGGTGCACCGGCAAGTGCCAATTGACGCAGTTGCTGGATTTCTTGGCGACCGTCTACGAGAATCCGTACCTTGTGGGCATCGAGGAACTTCGCATTCGTTGTGACACGAAGGAGCCGCCGGAGAAGCGCAAGGACGTCGAGATCGATCTGGTGGTTTCGAGTTTTGTCCGGCGGCCGGAACTTCGACCGGCGCAGTTGGGAGGGCGATAGCGTTATGGCTGCGGAGATGACTCGAAACAAACAGATGGAATACGCCAGGTTCGGACTGCTTGCGGCAGCGATCCTCTTCGGCGCATGGGCGGCGGCGCGGGTGGTGGGATACTTTGTTGGCCCGGCCCGCGCCGAGGACGCCGTCACGCAGGCGCTCGCCCGCAACGCCGGGCCGTCGAACGAGACGGGGACCGCCTTCGACAAGACCCGCGAGGTCGCCGAGACACTGAAGAAGAAGAACCTCTTTACCCTGGAGCCGCCGAAGGAGCACCCGGTCAAGCAGATCGACGGAATCCTCGGCGCCGAGGTTCTGGTGGGCGACGAGTGGTACGAGGTCGGGAAGAAGATCGGCGACGCCACGATCCTGTCGATCGAGCCGACCCAGGTCACCATCGAGTGGAACGGTCAGAAGAAGGTCTTTTCTCCGCTCGGCGGGGGCGACAACGGGCCGCCGGAGGGCCCTCGGCTGCGGGAGCCGGGCGGGCCGAGGCCGGCCGAGCGGCGCCGGGCGACGCCCGACGTCGCGGCCGCGACGCTGCCGGCTCCCATCGAAGTCAAACCCGTCGATGACGACCCGCTGGCTTGGATGGGCGTGGATCTGCCCGACGGGCTGCGGGCCAAGCTCCTCGAACGGTGGAACAGCGCATCCGATGAGGAGAAAGCCAGAGGGATGGCCGAATGGAACAAGATGTCTGACGATCAGAAGCAGCAGGCGATCCGAAGCATGGAGAACATGTGACGGCCCGAAGACCAGCCGAACGCGACAGGGGCCTCTGTAGAGAAGGATTCATCGATATGAGACAAGGCAATGTGGTTGTCACCGTCGTCCTGATCGTGGCCGTGCTTCTGGCGGCGTGTGGTCTGGGCCTGTTGATTCGGCAAGCCCGCATGGGAAGCTCGCCGCCGCCGCAGACGTCGACGGCGGCCGAGCCGAACGTGCCGGCGCCGTTGGAAACACCGACGTCGAACCGACGCTTCGCGCAGCGAAGGAGCGAACCGACGCCCGAGCAGTTGGCGGCGGCCAAGCAACAACGGGCCGAAGAACTGGCGGAGGTCGCCGAACTGACGGAAGAAGAGAGGCAACAGCGGCGCGATGCGCTGCGGGCGCAGCTTCGCCGTCAGGACCGTGAGCCGGCCCGGGTTCCGCATCTGTCGCCCGAAGAACTTGAGGAGATCTCCCGCAAATGGCCCCAGATGACGGAGCAGGAGCGGCAGGCCTTCCGGCTGGCGCTATCCAGGACGCGCCCGGTTGTCGCGCCGGCCGAGGCGAATGTCCCGTCGGGCGCCGAGCCGAACGCCGCCGACGGCAACTGAGAACCGTACGCGAAATCAACCGCGATTGAGTCGAGGAGAACGCAGTGAAACGGTCGAACGTATTGTTGTGGGCTTTGGTCTTGGCCCTGGCGGGGATCATCGTCTGGCGTATCGGATTTTCGGTTCCCAAGCCGTATCTTCCCCCTGTGACCCGGACGGCCCAGGCGGCGTTGTCGGGCCCCGACGAGGCGGGCAGCGAGGTCGAGGTTTCGACGGCGGAGCCGAACGCCGCTTCGCAGACAGGCGGGGCAGCCGACCCCAATGCGGAGACGGAGGAACCGGCGCCGTCCGATACGAACGCGTCGCGACAACGTCGCGACGGTCGACGACGAAATACGGCTGACGTAGCCGAGCCCAATGCCGCGGACGACGGCGGTGAGCCCAATGC
>JAAYBA010000077.1 GCA_012719085.1 Planctomycetota bacterium | reverse complement strand
TCGGCCTGGAGCGGTGCACCGTCGATTTCGATCGCAAGGTCGAGTGGGAGACCGTCATGGCGTTGGAGCGCGAGGTGATGGAAGTGCTGATGCTCGACGTCCCCGTCGAGACGCTGTTCGATCAGGCTGACGTGCGTGTGCGCGACGAACTGAAGCCCATCGAAGCCGACGTGATTCGCGTCGTGAAGATCGGCGCCTGGGACCAGTCTGCCTGCTGCGGCGCCCACGTGCGGACGACGGGGCGGATCGGCATGGTGCGGCTGTGTGACATCGAGAGCAAGAAAGAGGGGACGCGGCTGTTCTTCCTGGCGGGCCGTAAGGCGCTCGAATATGCGCAGCAGGAGACGAACGTTCTTCGCGAGTTGCGGAAGGCGGCGAGCTGTTCGACGCCGGAGCTTCCGGCGATCTTCGAAAAGGCCCAGACACAGGCGAAGGACCTGGCGAAGGAGGTCGCTCGATTGTGGACGCAGATGCTGCCCGGCTTGGCGGCGTCGGCACAGGTGCTTGAGGTTCAGTCGTCAACGGTCGGCGTCCAGGTGGCCGAGGTTCCGGCGCAACTGGTCGCAAAATTGGCGGGCCTGATCGCCGAGTCCACCGAGGGCGTGGGAATCGCGGTCAGCGGCACGCGCCTCGCGATCAGCTCCAGAACACTCGACGCGGCTGCGCTGCTCAGGACGATCCAAAATGCCACCGGCGGCAAAGGCGGCGGCTCGGCCGACTCGGCCAACGGCAGTCTCGGCCGGACCGTCACCGCCGACGAGATTCTGACCGTTCTCAAGAGCTGACCGGTTATATGGGGAGGTCCAATCGAGACTATGAAGAGCACAAGCTGCGATTTGATCTGTGGTGCGTTCGTCGTTATGGCGCTCCTCGTCGGTGGTCCGGCCCAACCGTCGGGCGCCGCTGACGCGATGACGCTGGCCAAGTCGGAGACGGGGTACCTTGTGACGCTCGGCGAGACCCCGTGCGTGCGATTCACGACGCCGGAGGTGGCAACGTGTGATCCGCCGCGTGTGGAGGTCGCCGAGGCCGCTGACGGCTGGTGGCACGTCCGCATGACGTGGGACGTGGCCGAGCCGGTTGCGCAGGACGAGCTTGCGGTCCGATTCGATCTGGCGATCGAGCCGGACTTCTGGTGGGCGCCGCACCTGGCGCCCGAAGACGGCTACGTGATTGCCCAGCACGTCTTTCGCGCACCGGCGCTGATCGTCCAGCGCAAGTCGCTGACGCTGGTGGTGGCGCCCGATCTCGACGCGGTCGGCCGGCGGGCCGACAATCCCTGGTTCATGGACTACGATGCGACGCAGAACAAGATGTGGCTGGGCATGACCCTCACGGACATCCCCGAGCACGTCCTGTTCAGGAAGGCGACAGGCATGACGTTCGCGCCGGGGCCGGTGGAGCTGAGCTTCTTCGTCACCGCCTACCACGACAACGGCGCGGTGCGGAATCCCTGGTCGAAGGTGGCGAGTTTCCAGTGGCAGCGCTGGGGCAGTCCGTTGCTGGCCAAGGGCGAGCCGCTGCCGGCCCCGCTGGCTACCTACGTGAAGCATACCTACGACTGGGCGTTCGACGGCTGGGGCCGGTTCGTCTGGCAGGAATTTGACCTCGGCGGCGTGCGCGTCGGCGCGCCGCAGTTCATCGTCAACATCTCACAGTCGCCCAACCATCCCGGCCCGTGGTATCAGCGGGAGTTCCTGTCGATCTGGAACCAGGTGTGGTTCTCGTCGCTGCGAAGCGCTTCGGGCCTTTTCCGCTACGCCCGGCAGACGTCGGACGACGAGCTTCTTCGCAAGGCCCGCCTGACCAAGGCGCTGGCCCTGGCGGCGCCGATGAAAGACGGCCTGTTTTCCGCGGTGATCGGCACGGCGAACGAGACGGTGGAGGTCGATGGCAGGAAGCTGCCGCGCCCGCGAGGCTGGGAGCACGCCTCCTGGAGCAATTCGAACCGCAGCCCGCACGACCACGGCATCTCATCGCAATGGTACCACGTCCTGGACGCGAGCTGGACGGCGCTGCTGATGCTTCGGTGGTACGAGGATTTGGAGCGGGACGAGCGTTTGCTGAGGTACGCCTGTGCGTACGCGGACCGGCTGCTGAGCCTGCAGGACGCCGAGGGCTTCTTCCCGGGCTGGCTGCATCCCGAGACGCACCAGCCCGGGCCCGTGATGAACCGCACGCCGGAAACCAGCATGAGCGTGACATTCCTGCTGAAGCTCTCCGAGATGACAGGCCGGATCAAGTATGGCGACGCGGCCGTCCACGCCATGGACGCGGTCGTCGAAGAGATCGTTCCTGAGGGCCGATGGGAGGACTTCGAGACGTACTGGTCCTGCTGCGGGTGGGGACGCGACAAGTATCTGGGCAAGAAGATCGCTCGCAACGCGATGCACAAACAGAACAGCCTGTCGATCTTCTGGACCGCTGAGGCGCTGCTGGCGACGTTCCGCACGACAAACGAGCCGCGGTATCTCGAATGGGGCCGGCGTACGCTCGATGAGCTGTCGATGGGCCAGCAGGTCTGGCAGCCGCCGTTCATCTACGTGCCCGCGCTGGGCGGCTTCGGCGTGATGAACTGCGACGGCGAATGGAACGACTCACGCCAGACGCTCTTCGCCGAGCTGTTCCTGGACTATTACCGCGAGACGGGCGAGCCGACCTACTTCGAGCGAGGCGTCGCGGCGCTCAAGTCGGGATTCATCATGATGTACTGCCCGGAGAACCCGACCGTACGGGCGATGTGGGAGAAGGTCTATCCCTGGTTCGGGCCCAAGGATTACGGCTTCACGATGGAGAATTACGGACATGGCGGCCGCACCAGCCCCGAAGGCGAAGGGATGGGCGTCTTCACGATCTACGACTGGGGCAATGGTGCGGCGGCCGAGGCGGCGATGCGCATCGGCGATCGCTACGGCCACGTTTACATCGACCGCTCGCGCCGCCATGCCTTCGGGATCGACAAGGTGCAGGTCCGCCGCTCCGGCGCAGGGTGGGAGCTGATCAACGAGACCGCCGAGGCGCGACCTCTTCGCGTGGTCTTCGACGATGGCTCCGTGCAGACCGTCTCGGTCGCAGGCAAGGCCACCATTCGCCTGTCCGACCAACGACAGGCCACGCCGGCTCAGCCGTAGAGCGGCCGGCTCACATCTGGGCGTTGGCCCAGCGGATGGCGGCGCGGAGCAGTTGGTTGGCGTCCTGGAGGTTGAGCTTCTCCTTGATGTGGGCTCGATAGGTCTCGATGGTCTTGACGCTCAGGTACAGCTTCTCGGCCATCTCCCGCGTTCCGTAGCCCTCGCCGATCAGGCGAAAGACCTCGAGTTCGCGGTCGCTGAGCCGATCGACGGGCGAGGCGCCTTCTTCGCCCGGCCCGGCCACGATCTTATTGACCATTTTGGCGGCCATGCCCTGGCTGACATACGTCGTCCCGGCCAGGACCCGGCGGATCGCGGCGACCACCTCTTCAGGCGCCTCCTGCTTCATGATATAGCCTCTGGCCCCGGCGCGCAGGGCCCGTTCGGCGTAGAGGGCCTCGTCGTGCATCGACAACGTCAGGACGGGCAGGGCGGGGAACTGCGTCTTGATGTCCTTGATCAGGTCGATCCCGCTGGTCGTTCGCAGGGAGATGTCGACGATCACCAGGTCGGGGTTCAGTTCGCGGATGGCTTGCATGGCCTCGTGGGCGTCCTCGGCCTGTCCGCAGATGTGCAGATCGTCTTCCTGGTCGATCAGTTGCGCCAGCCCCTGTCGGACGATGGGGTGGTCGTCCACGATGACGATGCGATGTTTGGCATACTGGTTCGTTTTGCCCTGCATCCTTGCGGCCATGCCTGGTCTCCCCTTCGTCTGCTCATCACCTCGAATCGAGGGCGCCGGCGGCCTTGTGTCCGTTCGCCTGGGCTGGCCCCAGAGAGTCTCAGAAGGATCGCATCGGTCCCCTGGCCCTGATCCTGAGCGAACCCATTATAGGGGCCGATATGGCCCGATCAACACAAAACCGAACCATGTCGGCTGGCGCACGTTGGGCATCTGCCCCCGGAGGCCGGGCCGGCTGCGATGACCCCAAAAAGCCTATTCAACAGTTGGGGTATCGGGGATTTCCCGTATGTCAACCAAGGCGAAACCGGGGGCCGGAACCAGCGAATACCCGATTCCCGCAGATTCACCATCTGTTACGATGGCATTCAGTCTTATAGACGACTAATAGAAGGGGATTACTATGGATGATGCAAGACTCTTGAAGAGATACGCGGCCGGCGACGAAGAGGCATTCCAGCTACTGATGAACCGCT
>JAAYBA010000573.1 GCA_012719085.1 Planctomycetota bacterium | reverse complement strand
CTTCTCCTTGAAGTCGGCGATACGCGACAGGATCAGATCGAGCACGCCGCCGGCCTCTCCGGCCGCCACCATGTTCACGAACAGCCGATCGAAGCAACGACCGTACTTGCCCATCGCTTCCGACAGCGTCGAACCGCCCTCAATGTCGTCGGCCACGTATCCAATGATCCGCTTGAACGCGCCCGATTTCTGCTGTTCCTCCAGAATTCGAAGCGACCGAAGGATCGGCAGACCGGCGTCCTGCAGCGTCGAAAGCTGCCGGGCGAATTCCGTCACGTACCTGACCTTCACCTTCGACTTGGCCCCGCGGCGGCTCCGCGTCTTGGCCACCGCCTTGCCCGCCTGCTTGGCCACCGTCTTCGAGCGCACCTTCGTGGGGAAATACCCCATATTGCGAATCTTGCTGATCGCCTCCTTCTCGCTGAGGGCCTCGATCTCGTCCTTGATCTCCACGCCCTGCGAGTCCAACGCTACATATTGAAAGACCGGCATGTTCCTACCTCATTTCCACAGATCCACCCTGACCCCGGCAAGCACGTCAGCTTTCCGTGATCGTTTCCTTCAGGATTTCGTCGATCGTTGTAATGCCGTCGAATACGGCGATCAGGCCGTTCTCACGCAACGGTCGCATCCCCCCCTTCTGTGCCGCCACGCGCAAGACATTGGTCGAGGCGCGGTTCATAATCAGGTCCCGGATTTCATCATTGAACATCATGATCTCGTAGATTCCGGTCCGCCCCCTGTAGCCGGTGCCGTTGCACTTGCTGCACCCGCGCCCATAGTAAAACTTCTTGCCGGCAATCTCCTCCTCCGTCAGACTCATCTCCCTCAACTGCGCCTCGTCCGGTTCGTAGGCCGTCTTGCACTTGGTGCAGATGCGTCGAACCAGGCGCTGAGCCACCACACCCTCGATCGTCGCGGTAATCAAGAACGGCTCGACGCCCAGATCCAAAAGACGCGCAACCGAACTCGGCGCATCGTTGGTGTGCAGCGTCGTGAAGACCAAGTGCCCTGTCAGCGACGCCTGGGCCGCGATTTCGGCGGTCTCGTGGTCACGAATCTCACCGACGAGCACGATATCCGGGTCCTGTCGCAGGATCGAACGCAGGCAGCGGGCAAAGGTCAGTCCGATATCCGGCTTCATCTGGACCTGAACGAGCCCGTCCAGATCGTATTCAACGGGGTCTTCCGTCGTGATGATCTTTCGATCGATCGTGTTCAATTCGCTCAGGGCCGAATAGAGGGTGGTCGTCTTGCCGGAACCCGTCGGCCCGGTGACGATGACGATCCCATTGGGTTTGTGGATGAGCTGACGGGTGACCTTCAGGTCCTGGGCCTGAAACCCAAGCTTCTCAAGATCGAAGCTCACCTGGCTGCGGTCCAGAACGCGGAGCACGACGCTCTCGCCGAACATCGTCGGAAGAACGCTAACGCGAAGGTCGATCGGGTTCCCCTGAACCGAAAGCGAAATACGGCCGTCCTGCGGCAGACGCCGCTCGGCGATGTCCAGGTTCGCCATAACCTTGATACGCGAGCTCAGGGCCGCCGCAATGTACTTCGGGGGCGGGATCATCTCGTACAGAACGCCGTCGATACGATAGCGCATCTTGTACTCGCTCTCGAACGGCTCGAAATGGACATCCGACGCCTTGTCCCGGATCGCCTGAAGCAGAACCAGGTTCAGAAGCTTCTTGACCGGGTTCGACTCGGACAGCTCCTTGAGCTCATCGAGGTCGATACTCTGATTGCGGCCCTCGAACTCCGCCAGAAACGCGTCCGACTGGATCTCGTCGATCAGCTCGGTGATGTTCTCGTCCTCTTCAGCCCCGTAGTACTTGTTCAGAGCGCTTTCCAGTGCCCCCTGGTCGGTCATCTTCGCCGTGATCGTGTAGCCCATCAGCGTGCGAAGGTCATCCGTCGCACGGAAATTGTCCACATTGTCGAGCACCACCACCAGTTCATTCTTGGACTTGTTGTATTCAATCGGAACAATATGATAGCTCGTCGCCGTCTGGGCGGGCACCTTCTTGATCACGTCTTCCGGAATGTCGAGGCCGTCAATATTGATGTATTCCATGCCCCGCTTGGCGGCCAGGGCCACCTGCAACTGTGTCTCGTCGACCAGTCCAAGTTCGAGCAGAATCTCGCCGATCCGAACGCCACCGCCCCGCTGCTTCTGAATGGTCAGGCACTCATGGACCTTGTCCCTGCTCAGGACGCCCATCTTCATCAGGATCCGACCGATAGGTCGACCACGCAATTGCTCGACCGGAGGAAGCTTGATTGCCGTTTTGCTCTTGCCCATTGCCCGAAGCCCTTAAAGACCTTATCTCTGTGTACGATTCGATTATAGCAAAGTAAATAGCTATTTTCAAAAATATTAGGACTTGGACACTTGGTTGACGAGACAGCCTTGAGTCCAGTAAAACCAATTACACTCTCAAGCCGCCACGCCATCAGCCCTCCATCGCGATGTGCGCAAAGCCCCCAACTCGTAGGTAATGAGCGAGCCGCGACCCGCCCGCTCCGATCCTCACGTCTGGAGGATCGGACCCATGTCTTCCAGTTCCTTGGCCGCCTCGCTAGCCTTCTTCTTCATCTTGCTACCCCTTGCGCCGGCGATCTTGGCCAGTGCCTTTTCCTGTAACGCGCCCGGCTGGCGTCCCTTGTCCAGCATCTCCTCAAGCGTGATCTTGCCGGTGTCGTACAGGTTCCAAAGATGTTCGTCGAGCAGTTGCATGCCCAGCTTCTTGCCCGTCTGGATACTCGAATCGATACGGTAGGTTTTGTTCTCGCGGATCAGGTTCGCAATAGCCGGCGTCACAACAAGGAACTCATACGCCGCCACGCGACCCCGTCCGGTCGCCAGCGGGCACAAGGCCTGGCTGAGCACTGCCAGCAGGTTACCCGAAAGCTGGATGCGGATCTGCTCCTGCTGATCCACAGGGAACACGTCGATAATTCGGTTGATCGTACCGGCGGCGCTGGTTGTATGGACGGTACTGAACACCAAGTGGCCCGTTTCGGCGGCACGCACAGCCGCCTCGATGGTCTCAAGGTCACGCAACTCGCCGACGAGAATCACGTCCGGGTCCTGACGAAGAACGCGCCGCAGCGCCTCGGCGAAGCTGGGCACATCCACGCCCACCTCGCGTTGGTTGACAACCGATTTCTTGTGAGGCTGATAGTATTCGATCGGGTCTTCCACGGTCACGATATGTCGATCGAAGTTCTCGTTGATGTAGTTGATCATCGTGGCCAGGGTCGTCGTCTTGCCGCTTCCCGTCGGGCCGGTGACCAGAAAGAGCCCACGAGGCCGGCGGCACAATGCCGCACATATCTTCGGCAGGCCGAGCTGCTCAAACGTCAGAATCTTGTTGGGGATCTGGCGAAGGACGATGGACACATTGCCTTTCTGCTTAAAGACGGCAACACGGAAACGGGCAGCGTCCCCAAATGCGAAACCGTAATCGGTGCCCCCCTCTTCCTGCAATTCCTGCTCGCATCGCTCCGGCGTGATGCTCTTCATCAACGCGACCGTATCGTCGGGCTCGAGTACTTTCGTTTCGAGCGAGCGCAGGTGCCCGTCAATGCGAAGCACAGGCGGGCGTCCGACCGTGATGTGAATGTCCGACGCTCCCTGGGAGACACACGCCTGCAATAACCGATCCATGTTCACTGTTGCCATCTGGTGATCCTCTGGAAAAATGATATGGCTACTCTTCCACCACGCCCTCGGCCTGCGCGATACGCGAGACCTCCTCGGCTGTGGTAATCCCCTTGAAAATTTTCATCTTACCGTCATGTGTCAGCGTTCGCATCCCACCGGCCCTGGCCGCCTTGCGCAACTCCGTCGTTGGGGCGCGTTTGAAGGCCAGTTCCCGCATTTCCGCGTTCATTTCAAGCATTTCGAAGATGCCGAGCCGGCCCTTGTACCCGGTGTTCTGGCACGCGCTGCAACCAGCACCCTTGTAGACGGGGCGTTTCTTGACCTCCTCGGGATCGATTTCGAGAAGCCGCAGGAAGTGCGGATTCGGGTTCTCATCGACCACGCGGCACTTCTTGCAGATCACGCGGACGAGTCGCTGGGCCATGATCGCCTGGACCGAACTGGCCACCAGGAACGGCTTGACCCCCATATCAATCAAACGTGTGATCGCACCGCATGCATCGTTGGTGTGCAGCGTGCTGAACACCAAGTGACCGGTCAAGGCCGCCTGAATGGCGATGTCGGCCACCTCGCCGTCGCGGATTTCGCCGACGAGGATGATGTTCGGCGCCTGCCGCAGCATCGAACGCAACAACTTGTCGAAGGTCAGGCCGATCTCAGACTTGACCTGGCACTGGTTCATGCCCGCAAAGTTGTATTCCACCGGATCTTCAGCCGTGATGATCTTTTTATCGGGCTTGTTCAACTCCTGTAAGGCGGCATAGAGGGTCGTGGTCTTGCCACTACCGGTCGGCCCGGTCACCAGAAAGATGCCGTTCGGGCGTTTGATGATCCGCTGGAATGTCTCATAATTGTCCTGCTCAAAACCCAGCGACTCGATGCCGATAT
>JAAYBA010000572.1 GCA_012719085.1 Planctomycetota bacterium | reverse complement strand
GCGACCGGAACCTCTGGCTCGGCGCCGAGGAATCCATCGAGTATGGACTGGCCGACCGCATCCTTCAGAAGGCACCGGAGATTGTCAAAGACCGTGAGAAGGACGACGACGAAAAGTAGCCCCCGGCTTCTGTGCGATCGCAGGGGAATCCATGTGTCGCGAGGTCGCGTGGTTTGCGCCTGCGGCCTTGCGATCTTCGGGTTGGGGTTTGTGTTCGTGGCTGGCTGCGGCATCGGCAGCGAGAGAAAGACCCCGGCGGAGATCAAGACCCAGCAGATCGCCCGGGAGAAGACCGAGCTGATGCGGGATCTCCAGCAGACGCGGGCCGAGAACGTGCAACTGGCCGAGCAGATCCAGGCCCTCTCGATCCTTCCGCCGGACAAGCAGGCCAATCCCTACCAGCTCAAGCGGATCAAAGTCACCCGCTACAGCAATTTCTACGACAAGGATGACGACGGCAGGCGGGAGAAGCTCATCGTTTACATCGAGCCCATCGACACCGAGGGCGACGCCATCAAGGCCGCCGGCACGGTGGACGTGCAGCTATGGAACCTCAACAATCTCAACGGCGAGGCGATGCTGGGACAGTGGCGGGTCGAACCGAATGAACTGCGGAGGCTCTGGTACGACACGCTCGTGTCCGCCAGCTACCGTCTGACGTTCGATGCGCCCGAGGGGCTCGACGTGCTGGCCGAACCGCTCACGATCAAGGTGACGTTCACCGACTATCTGACCGGTGAGATCCTCCGGGACCAGTACGCCATCGATCCCCGCATCCACCATTAGTCCGGCCGCAGTCCGATCACGGCGGCGAACCGCCCGGCCGACTCCCCTTCCCGGCGGTGACTGGGAAACGCGTCATTGCGGCACAGCGTGCAGACCCCGGCCACGTGAATGGACGACGACGGCACACCGGCGCGGACCAGGGCATCGGCATTGGCCGCCCAGAGATCGAAATGATCTTTGCCGCCGGGCCCCGGATGAAAAAACGACGACGCGCGCGGACCGATCTCCCGAACCGCCGCGGCACGAACTTCATCGCCCACCTCATAACACTCCGGCCCCGCCGACGGGCAGATGCACGCGACCAGATCCCCCGTCGTGCAACCGCATCCGACCATGGTGCGCACGACGTTCGGCACGATCCCGACAACGGTGGCCCGCCACGAAGCGTGAGCAAAACCGACGGCCCGCTGCCGGCGATCGCCGATCAGCACGATCGGGCAGTCACCGCTCTTGCCGATCAGCGCCAGCGAGCGGCTCGCCGTGACCAGTCCGTCGCCGCGTCCCGCGCAGCCCCCGCCATCACAGATGAGCACATCGCCCCCATGAACCTGTTCGAGAAAGGCGGCATCGTCCAAATCGAGAAACCGGGCGATTTCGCGGCCGATGCCCCCTGTTTCGTGGCGAATCCGATCGACGTCCGGCCCCTGGCGCGTCGTGACAAGATGCGGAACGCCCGCCGCCTCCAACGCCGCAAAACGGCCGACTCGCCAGCCGTTGGAAGCCCATTCCAGTCGGAAGGCGCCGTCCGAACTCAACGGAGCGTTAAGACTCGGAGGTTGCTTCCTGGCGATCATCGTCTTCCGGTGCTTCCTGAGCCTCACCACCTTCGGGGTCGCTCTTGGCCAGCTTGCGCTGCAGTTTCTCCTCCCTCTTCTTCTTCTTGGCGATTTCCCTGCCACGCTTCGCGAATTTGTAGTTGTCTCTTGCCAATACGATCTCCTTGCTCCGGCTTGGCCGGTTTCAATCTCACTGCACAAACGCGTCATTGAACTTGACCGACAAACAGACGATCCACCCGTACATACTTCATATCGAGGCGAAAGTCATGGCATTTGTGCCGATTCTTCCCGGCGCCGTCGCGTTCGTATCCATCACAGACGCTGATCGTCTTCGAGCAGCCGCCTGCGGAGACCTTCATAGTCCACATCCTGAACGGCGCAGCCGGCGTCGATCGCCTGTGCAGCGGCGGTGGCGGCACTGTGGCCGAGAATCATGAACACCGGCTCCATGCGAATGGACCCGAAGGCGATGTGCGAGCTGGACACGCAGACGGGGACGAGCAGGTTCTCACATTCGCTCTTCTTCGGGCACAGCGCACGGTAGGCGATGCGATAGGGCTCCGGCGGGCTGACACCGATGTCACCCTCGTTCTGCACGGTCCCGTCGGGCTTGACGTATCGCTGGACGTTGTGCGAATCCAACGTGTACGATCCCATCCCCACCGGCTGCGGGACCGGCCGCTTGCAGAGCACGTCGTTTTCGGTCATGACGTATTCGCCGATCATCCGGCGCGATTCGCGGACGTAGAGCTGGTGCGGCCAGTGGCCGTTGTCCGTGAACTCGTCCCTGGCCAGACCCCACTGCCGCATCTTCTCCTGCACGTCGACGGGCACCCTCGGATCGTTGGCGATGAAGTACATCAGCCCTTTCTGGTAGGTCTCGTGCTCGGCAATGATCTGGCGGCGGCGCTCGTATGAGCCGTTGGGGTAGTCGTAGTTGTACCCGATGTTGTCGGTGCTGAACGGGCCGTGGTTGTTCGTATCGGTCTTGCGGTTGGGGATCGGGTCGAATTTGTGGAAGGTCTCCCGCCAGCCCGTGTCGAAGACTCGCAGCAACAGCTCGTACTGCGCCGGATCGTAGCCATCGGGCTTGGGGAACGGCACGCGGTTCTCCGGCACATCCGTCAGGCACATGCGAAAGCAATAGGCCTGGATGCGATGATCGGCCTGGCCTTTCTCGCCCGGGTCTTCGCCCGAGATGCGAGGCAGCAGACCGCTGGACGGATCGCCCGGCACAACGTACGGATCGACCGGCTCCATGAACCAATGCCGGTGGTGCAGGACGCCGATCTGGACGCCGTTCCACGTCTCGTTGTATTGGCTGTTGGCCTCGCGCCCGACGTGATACGAGACGCCGGCCGAAGCCATCAGGTCGCCCTCGTACGTCGCATCGATGAACATCCGCCCGTGGAAGGTCCGGCCGCTGAGCATCGAGATCGACTCGATCCGCCCGCCGGCCTTTCGCACGCCATGCTCGCGGTCCAGCCACTCGTCGCGATAGACCGGAATCCTGTACTCGGCGATGAGGTCTTCGAAGACCTTCTCGGCCACATGCGGCTCGAAGATCCACATCGTGCGTTCGGCCCCATCGATGGCGGGCGTGCCCTGTCCCCGGTTGCCGTACTCCGACCGCTCCTGCCACTTCCAGGCGTCGTCCTGCTGATAGTGCTGCCAGATGCGATGGTAGAATTGCCGCGACAGCCCGCCGATGACCTCCTTGCGGCCTGTGTCGGTCCAGCCCAGCCCGCCCGACGAGAGCCCGCCGAGATGCTTGTCCGGGCAGACAAGAACCACCGATTTGCCCATCCGCACCGCCTGCACGGCAGCGATCACGCCGGCCGAGGTCCCGCCATAGACCACCACGTCGGCCTCGTGTGCCATGGGCCCGATATACTTCTTGGCGACGACGACGTTGTCGATAAAGAGATGGTCGTCGCTGGGGGCCGACCACGTGCCGCCGTGGTAGAGGTTGATCCAAATCAATTCGATCTTCAGATCGCGGACATCGCGCATGCGGATGTCGGTCTTCTCGAAGGCGAGCCTGCCATCGACCCAGCCGCGCAGAACCCCGTCGTTCTGTCCCGGCGTGTTGAGCCTGACGTATTGCTCGATGCAGTACCAGCGATTGTTCTCCAGGTGGCCCAGGCCGTCCCGCTCCCAGATCCAACTGCTGCCGTATTGGCCCTTCATATCGGCGTGGTAGCAGTAGAACCCGATCGGGGTCCTGCCGTCTTTCTGCCCGTCGAACTGCCCGCGTGCGGACCAGCCGTTGTGCCCGTCGCTGGGCCGTCCGCCCCAGCCGCCGCGACCGTAGGTGCCGCCGATGCCAGGCAACTTGCCCCCTCGCGCCGGGTCCCAGTCGCTACCGAACCTGAGGTAATAGCGGAAGTAGATCTCCTCCGGCTCGTAGCCGAGCTTCTTCTTGAAGTCGTATTCGATGCTGGCGCCGTAGTGCTCGCCTTGGGGCACCTTGATTCGCAGCGCGTTGCCGCACAGGGGCTGGAAATCCCGCTCCGGGTCATCGGCGACAACACTCACAGTCGGCCGAATCCCACCGGAGAAGTCATGGCGCCATGCGTCGGATTCGAAGCCGGTCGTTACGATGACCTCGGGATCCGTCCCGATGCCCTCATCTCTCGGGTACCTTGCCGCAAGCCCTTTCTCGAAAGGCACTTGAGATTCCACTGCTACGAGCGGAGCACCCCAGACGCAGACGAGCCCCGATAGCAGCACAGCGATCCTCAGATGGTTCCATATGAACATGGTGGTCCTTTCCAGGCACGCGGTCGGATGGGTGGCCTTCTGTCTTTGCCGTCGGTCTTGAGCGAGCCGCCCATGATTATACACCTTCACTCGGGCGTGTCTGCGATGAGGCCAAGGCCAAGACGAAGTTGTCCGGACCATTCGCTGGTGCCAGTGCCGCCCTGTTGCGTTGACCAAGCAAGATTGGGCTTGATTTCAATTAGCAGAGCTAATATTATGTATCTCGAACCTAATATCACTGATTTGAGGCAGGGCCGTCTTGTATCAGAGGGATGGATGATGCATATCGAAACGCTGATGATCTTCTGCGATTTGGCTGATTCGAGGAGTTTCTCGAAGACCGCCGAAAAACACCTGCTCAGTCAGTCCGCCGTCTCCCAGCAACTGGCGCAATTGGAGTTGCTGCACAAGTGCCAACTGGTCAGCCGGAAGAAGAGGCCGATTGAATTGACGACGGCCGGCCAGCTCTTCTACAAGGCGGCCAAAGATATCCTCGAACGTTACGATCTGCTCAAGAGCGAACTGAGCGCGTTGAAGACCGCCACGGAGACCCGGATCAACGTCGGCGCCATCTTCAGCATCGGCATGCACAGCCTGCCGGGCTACGTCAAGAAGTTCATGGTCAGCTATCCGAACGTCAACGTCCACATTGAATACCTCAGTGCCGAGCGCATCTATGAGCAGGTTCTCAACGGCGAGATTGACATCGGCCTGGTCGCCGTGGCCAAAAAGGACAAACGGCTCGAAGTCCACGATTTCGAGGAGGAGCCGTTGCTGTTGGCGTGCAGCCCCAGACATCCGCTGGCGAAGGAATCGCGGGTGGACATCCACAAGCTCCAATTCGAGCGATTCATCGCCTTTGAGGAGGGGGTCCCCACGCGGATCTGGATCGATGCGATTCTGGCCCGGTACAACACCGTGGTTCGCCCGATCATGGAGTTCGACAACATCGAGACGATCAAACGTGCGGTGGAGATCAATGCAGGCATCAGCATCCTCCCGGAACCTGCCATCGTCCAGGAGGTTGCCAGCGGGACTATCCAGGCCGTCCCCTTCTCGAACGAGCGGTTCGTTCGACCGACCGGGATCATCATCCGAAAGGACCGGGCATTGAGTCAGGCGGCGCGGTACTGCATCGAACTGCTGAGAAAACAGGGAAAATAGGCAACTATGACCGGTCCTCGTCATTCATTTGCCACCTGGCAGAAGCGCCGCCCTCGAGGCGCGCCCTTGACAGACCGTCCATGATGCGGCAAGCTGTAGCAGCGTTCGAATGGGGCGAAAAGACCGCACGCCCGGCGTTTCGGAGTTTTTGCCAACTTCGGTGGAAGAGGCCAACCGACATATGCCGATAAAAGCTGTGATATTCGACTTGGATGGAACCATCACACAACCCTATTTCGATTTCGACGCGATTCGCGCCGAGATCGGACTGCCCAAGGACGGCGGCCCCGTCCTGGAGGCGATGGAGAAGATGACAGCAATGGAACGCCGGCGCGCCGAGCAGATTCTTCACGATCACGAGGACAAGGCGTTGGCGGCATCACAACTGAATCCTGGCGCCAGGGAGACGCTCGGGGCCCTGCGTGCCCGAGGGATCCGCATCGGCATATTGACGCGCAACCGAAAGCAAAACGCCCAGGCCATCGCGGACAAGCACGACCTGCAATTCGATGCCGTCGTGGGTCGGGAAGACGGACCGGTTAAGCCGGATGCCTTCGGCGTTCGGCACCTCTGTCGGCATTTCGACGTGCATCCGTGCGAGAGCCTGCTCGTCGGCGACTACCTTTTCGACCTTCAGTGCGCTCGCGCCGCCGGCGCCGTGCCGGTGCTGATTGCCAACCATCCGCAGGCAAACCGGTTTGCGGCCGAGGCGGATTTCCAGATCACCCGATTGGACGAACTGCTTGCCATCGTCGACGAGAAAGCCTCTCTGGCAAGCGGAACTCGCCCGGACGGAGGAACCCATGCATAAGATGAAGATTGCCGCGATCTTGCTGGGACTGTTGCCGACGATGCGGTTGCTTGCCTGTGCCGACCAGGCCGATAGTAGTGCCGAACGGCCGCCGCAGGCCGATCCGGTCCAGGCGGTTCTCGCCGAATTGCAGGAGCGCGCCGCCGCATTGCAGTCATACCAGTCCAAGCTGGACTACGTCGTCCGTCAGCCCATCCTCGAGTCGCAGGCCCGTCGCCGAGGCGTCTTGTACTATGCCAAGTTCGAAAACCGATCCTATCTGCGAATCGACTTCACCAGTCTCCAGTACGACGAGGAGGCCGAGCAGGCATACCGCGAGCAATATCTCTTCGACGGCGTCTGGCTGACCTACGTCAACTACGAGGGACGAAGCGTGCAGCGTCAACAGATGGCCGAGCCGAACGAACCGGTGGACGCGTTTTCGCTGGTGAGCCGGCGCGTTCCGATTCTCGGGTTCTCGAAGATCGACGACCTTCAGAATCAGTTTGAAATCGAACTCGTCGAGACGGACGAGGCAACGGCTCGCGCCTTCCGGCATCTTCGGATGACGGTCAAGCCGGATTCCATCTACCGTGACGACTATGCCGCCATCGACTTTCGAATCGACAGGAAACTGGGGCTGCCCGCAAGAGTCACGGCTGTGACCGCCGAACAGGACGTTCACGAAATCGCGTTGATCGAGGGGCGGATCAATAAGGGCATTCGCAGAACCACGTTTGACCTTGCCATTCCGCCGGAGTTCTCCATAGAAACCGTCCCGCTTCAGAAGGACACCGGGCGCACGTCAGGGTGAGGGCGAACGATGGGACTTCTCAGGGAAGACAAGACGGGAGCGTGCGAGCTATGAGCGCGACGCTGGTAGATGACCGCGAGTTTCTGGCGATGATGCAGGAGCGCATGGAAGGGATGCTGAGCCTGCTGCTGTACCTGTCGAGATGCGACTCGTCGAACCTCGGGCTGACCCGTCCCTTTCTGGGCAGCCTGCTGTCCGAGGCGGTTCAGATCGAGGAGGTGCTGGACTCCTACGACGCGGCCAAGAACCGCAAATGGTGCCATGTCCGCTCGCTGACGGCCGCCGCCAAGACGTTCGCAGACGCCAGCTACGAACTGCTGCACGTCCGGCATCGCCTGCCCAACTACCGGCTGTTGCCCGTCCAGCACGACTTCATGACCGCCAGCAACGACGCCCTGACACTCATCGGACACGTCATGGTCAATGTCGCCAAGGAGATGGTGGCCGAAGCCGGCGCCCTGGGACTGACCATCCCGGAGCGAGAGGATATCCCCCAGAAATATACCGAGCCGGAACTCCGGGGACATCTGCCCCACGATTGCGGCACGCGCCTGGCCAAGGCCGGCGCCGACATCGTGGCCGAGACGGTCACCACGCTGGCCACCGAGTTCCTGAACCTGGCCTCGAGCAGCGAAGACGTGCGCGCCGCCAGCCGGGCCAAGCCGGAGGACTATGAGGTGTGCCTGGCCGCGTCACTGCGGGAGGAGTCATTGCGCCGACTGGAACTGCGATTCCATAACCTCCAGTCCCAGTACGACACCTACGTCTCCGGCAGCGAGGTCGAAAGCCAGGATACGGACCTGCCGGTCCTGCGCGGCCAAGCCAGCGTGGTCTTCCATCTGCTCAAGATCGCCACGCTGTTCGCCCACTTCTATGAGCGTCACATCAACCGGCAGCCCTCCCCCAACGCCGGCCACAGCGCGCCGGTCGTTCAGCGGCATGAACTGCTGTGTTCCCTGATGAAATACGCCATCACATTCATCGACCAGTACATCGGCTGCGCGGTCAATCTGTGCCAGGACATGCTCAAGCGGTACGCCGAGGTGGGGCAGATCGAGGTCGCGATCCCCCGGTATCGAGGGTTCCACGTGCGGCCTTCGACTTTGGTTTCCAAGCTGGTTCTTCACTATGGCAGCCGTGTCCAGATGCGTCTGGGGGATGAAGCGTACGACGCCGGCTCCTCGCTCGATCTGTTCCGTGCCAACGAGAAGATCAATGCGGAGAAACGTCGGTGGCTGGCACTGGAAATCGTCCGGCTCGACCTCGTATCCGAAAAATCGGATCCGGCCGACGTCGTTCCTCTGGTTCGCCATCTGGTACTGACCTTGGCGGCCAAGGGCAAACTGATCCTCTACGAACAGCCCCTCCAGTTGCCCGACCGCCTTTGCCCGACCGACGGCACGACCATCGAGAAAGTCACCGCGGAGATGGGACGCCTGCTGGCGATGGGCAAGATCGATATCGGAACGGACATCACGGCAACGTTTACCGGCGACAAGCGGGTCCTCGAAGATATCCGCCTGTTGGCACAGCACGGCTACGGGGAGGACAGTTTCGGGAACAACATCGCCCTGCCCGACAAACTCGCCTATCTCAAAGCGTAGGGCCCGCGTCCGACGATCCATCGTCACAGAAAGGAATGCACATGCCAAGCGGAATCGTGGTTTACCATTCGAGAAGCGGCAGTACAAAGGAGATGGCCGAGGCCATCGCCGGCGCGATGATCGCCGCGGGGGTGCCGACGGAGTGCAAATCCGTCGAGAACGTCCATCCCGACGATCTACCCCGCTATGACGCGATCGTCATCGGATCGCCCTGTTACTATGGCCAGATGGCCGCGTCGATCAAGCAGCTCATCGACGACCTCGTCGGAAGGCACGGACAGCTCAACGGCAAGGTCGGGGCGGCATTTGCCGGTTCGGCCAATGTCGGAGGCGGCAGCGAGACCACGATCATGGGGATCATCGAGGCCATGCTGATCGCCGGCATGATCGTCCAGGGCGACGCACAGGGGGCCCACTATGGTCCGTTGTCGATCGGCCGTCCGGATGACAGGGTCAAACAGCAGTGCGAGCGGCGCGGCCAGAGGGTCGCCGAATTGGCCAAACGGCTTTTTCCCTGATGCCCCCCTCGACCGCACCCAATGCCGTTTTTTTGGGCGAGGAGGCCATTTTTCTTTGACATTCGCCTGTGGGCTCATTAGATTCTTCGCAACCTCAACCCAATCATTGGAGGATTACATAGATGCAGGAATATGAAACGCTCAAAACGTTGGTCGCTGAAATTGAGATGGACGTCGACAAGGCGCAAGGCGGAAACAAGGCGGCCGGAACACGCGTCCGTAAGCAGATGCAGATGATCAAGCAGGCGGCTCAGGAAGTCCGCAATCGGGTCCTGGAGATCCGTTCGACGGACTGAGACGGTCAAATCGCTCCGATCGCAAAGTCAACGTAAAGACTTTCAAAGAGAGAAACTTACGACTGAAGCGTCGTCCGCTGTGGATGGTTTGCGGCGACGCATCGGATCGCTGTCCCCGCCAAATCGAGGTCCACGATGCCGCCGTCTCTACTGTTCGATCTGTCTGAACTCGACCTCTCCGGCCAGCCGGCATTCGACAAGGAGGCCATCTGTCGCGTCAACCCCCAGCGGTATGAAATGCAGCACCTCGACGGCATCCTGTGGTACGACAAGGCCAAGAACTGCATCCTCGGCTACAAGGACGTTACGCAAAACGAGTTCTGGGTCCGGGGTCATATCCCCGACCGGCCCCTGATGCCCGGCGTGATCCAGATCGAAGCGGCGGCCCAGTTGCTCAGCTTCTTTGTCAAGCAAATATACCAGGAGGGGGGATTCGTGGGCTTCGGCGGGATCGACCGGGCCAAATTCCGCGCCACCATCGAGCCCGGATGCCGACTCTATCTGCTCGGCCACATCACGTCCGCCCGGCCCGGTCGCAAGTACGTCTGCGATGTCCAGGGCGTGGTCGGAGAAACACTGGCCTTTGAGGCGACCATCTCTGGGCTGAAGGTCTGATCCCGGCCCGCTTCTCAGACGACATATCTCGATTCCGCTCCGGCCGCACAATTGACCTGAGGCCCCCGATGTGATAAAAGAGGGAAAGCCGCAAGGGTTGTTCTGAAATCTGATGCGGTTTCGAAATCGTGGAGGGCGCCTCAGCCATTCGTCTTGAATGCCAGGGGGCAGCCCTTGGTCGGTTGGAGGCGATAGCCGATGTTCTCGGCCTTGCAGACCGCAGAATCACACGCAGGTTGCGAAAGCTCCTCATCCCACGGACATCCCTGGCCCAATGGAATCCTCAACGTGTTGCACAGACAGAGCGTTCCCGGCATGTGACCGAGAGCGGATCAGAGAGTCCAGTCTGTCGTAAGGAGGATGTGTCATGTTCAAGAGATCAGTTCTCGTGCTTGCCGCATTTGTGACCCTGATTCCAGCCTGTTCGGCACCGGCCATTCCAGAGGATCTGATTCTGTACTGGCCGTTCAATGAAGGTCGGGGAACCGTCGCCAAAGACCGCAGCGGCAACGGGAATGACGGGACCCTCGAGGGCGGCGTGCTCTGGGGCCCTGGCGTGATCGGCGCGGCGTTACAGTTCAACGGTTCCGATTCGCTGGTCAGAGGCCCGCACATCCCCTTCGACAGTCGCAGTTTCACCCACGCGCTGTGGGTGAATCCGTCGTTGCTGGCGGGCGATCAGTCCGTCTTTTCACAATACCAGGCCAGCAGCGCAAACCAGGGTCTGCACTACCGGATCTCGGCAGCCGGAGGGGTCCGGATGGGATTCTATTCGAACGATCTCGACCTGCCGGCAGGGACGGTCCAGGCGGGCACATGGTATCACCTTACCTTCCGGTATGATTTCGAGAGTCAAAACCGCAGGGTCTACATCAACGGCGAATTGGCGGGCGAGGGAGCGGCGGCTCCCTATCTCGGTTCAGCGGGTGACACGCTTGTCGGCACGTTCTGGAGGCCGGACCGGGCGGACCGTGTGCCGGAGTGGTGCAACGGAATGATCGACGATGTCCAGATCTACGGCCGGGCGCTGGCCGACGAGGAGATTCAAGGGATCATGCTCGGCCTGGCGGATCCCGATCTGGCGTATGACCCCAGTCCCGCCGATGAAGCCATCGACGTGCCCCGCGATGCCGCCCTGAGCTGGGTTGCGGGCCAGTCGGCGGCGACGCACGATGTATACTTCGGGACGTCTTTCGACGACGTCAACGACGCGACCCGGGCCGATCCGAGAGGCGTTCTCATCAGCGAGGGCCAGACAGACGCCAGCTATGAGCCGACGGGCCTGCTGGATTTCGGCACGACCTACTATTGGCGAATCGACGAAATCAGCGCCGGCCCCGACCATACGATTCATCGGGGCGACGTCTGGAGCTTCACCGCTGAGCCATTCGCCTATGCGGTCGAGAACATCATCGCCACCAGCAACGGATTCTCAGAATCCATGTCCGGGCCGGAACGGACCGTTGACGGCTCCGGCCTCGACGCGGACGACAGACACTCTGTCGACCACGCCGACATGTGGCTGGCCGAGCTGCCGGACAACGAACCGCTCCATCTCCAGTACGAATTCGACCGTCTCTACAAGCTCCACCAGATGCTTGTCTGGAACTACAACGTCGAGTTTGAGTTGCTGCTGGGCCTGGGGCTCAAGGAAGCGACCGTCACGTATTCCGAGGATGGGATCGACTGGAGCATGCTGGGCGATGTGGAACTGAGCCAGGGCACAGCCAAGGCAACCTATACGGCCAATACGACGATCGATTTCCATGGCGTGCCCGCCAGGTTCGTCCGCCTGACCGTCCGCGGCGCCTGGGGCGGCACAGAGCAGGCCGGCCTGAGCGAGGTCCGCTTCCTGTACATCCCTGCACAGGCCCGCGAGCCGCAGCCGGCCGACGGTGCTGTAGAGTTCGGCGTGAATAATGCGCTGGCCTGGAGAGCCGGGCGCGACGCCGTCTCGCACGACGTGTATCTCGGCGCCGATCCCGACGCGCTCGAGCCGGCGGCAACCGTTGCCGGCACCAGCTACGCCCCCGGCGCGCTGAACCTCGCCACGACGTATTACTGGCAGGTCAATGCGGTGCAGGAGACCGAGTCGTGGGAAGGCGCCGTCTGGAGCTTCACGACCCAGGAGTATC
>JAAYBA010000571.1 GCA_012719085.1 Planctomycetota bacterium | reverse complement strand
CTGACGGATCGTCCCGACGATCTTGACGTTCAGAGGCGGTCGCGGCCCGTCCACCGGGACATCGACCAGGCCCATCATCTCCAGGAACTGCGCGTAGCGATGGGGCCGGGCCTTCTCCCAGTCGGCCTGCGTGTCGAAGCCCGCCAGCGTCCCGTGCGAGAGCTCCTGGGCGACCCGCATCAGGTGGTTGCGGATGTTGTTGGACTGATCGAGGTCCGCCCGCGTCTCGATCGCCGGCGGTTGGCTTACATCGGCCGCCAGGCCGGTGCCGCAGAGGATCAAAAGGGCGAGAAAGGCAAAATGACTGCCGACGATGGATTTGGGTGCGATTCTCTTGATGGTCATGGCACATCTCCGCAATCGAGCACTTGTTCCGTCGGATGCCGCCGCCAGGCACGCCGTCCTCGCGGGCATGTTCAATCCTGTCGTTGTCTGATATACTATCACGCCGTGGAATCCACGACGCTGGGCATGGTAGCACATCGCCTTCCGTACGGCAATGCGGGTACGATCCCCGTCGTGGCCAGGCAGAAATAACTGAACCGTCTGTGTGTCCTGGCTCGTAGGTACGAGCAGGGCCGGCTTCAGGAGAAGTCTGCGGCCCCTGCGACTCGGCAGATGGAGGTCTTTGCCCGAAGTCCACAGGTTGGCGAGGGCCGGCACGTGCGGCATCAAAGAGGAGTGTCCAGATTCTTCTGGAGGACAAGGCAATGGAAGCCAAAGAGACCATTCTTATTGTCGGGGCGACCGGCGCGCAAGGCGGCGGTGTGGCCCGGCACGTGTTGGACCGGGGCCGGTTTGCGGTGCGGTGTCTCACGAGACATCCGGAATCGGAGAAAGCGAAGGCCCTGCGTCGGGCAGGTGCGCAGGTCGTTCCGGGCGATCTGGAAGAGGTCGACAGCATCCGGGCGGCTTTGAAAGGCTGCTACGGCTGCTTCGGTGTGACCAGCTTCTGGGAGCATTTCGAGAAGGAATACGGCCACGGCAGGAATCTCATCGAGGCGGTCAAGCGATCCGACGTGGAGCATTTTGTGTTCAGCACGCTGCCCTACTGCAAGAAGATCAGCGGCGGGACGCTCGAGGCGCCGCATCTGGACATGAAGGCGCAGCTCGAACAGTACGTCCGCCGTCTTGGCCTGAAGGCGACGTTTGTCCACGTGGCGTTCTACTTCGAGAATTTCCTGACGTTCTTCCCGCCCCAGAAACAGGAGGACGGCAGCTTTGCGTTCGGATTCCCTCAGGGCGACACGCCGCTGGCCGCTGTCGCGGTCGAGGACGTCGGCAGCATCGTGTCCGCTGCGTTCGAGGAGCCGCAAGAGTATCTCGGCAAGGTGGTCGGCATCGTCGGCGACGACCTGACGGGCAGCCAATACGCTGAGACGATGACGCGCATCCTCGGAACGAAGGTAGTCTATCGCCACGTGCCGCGGGAGGACTTCGCCGCGTTGGGCTTCCCCGGCGCCGAAGACCTGGCGAATATGTTCGAGTTCAACCGCCTGTACATCCCCAACCGAAGGGCGGACGTCGAGGCATGCCGGGCTGTGAATCCGAAGATGCAGACGTTCGAGGACTGGCTGAAGTCGAACGAGAGCGCCTTCGTGAAGCTCTTCGAACGCGAGCATGCCCGCGCCCATTGACCCCGGCCGGCGGCGGCTCATTCGACCGGCGCGTGGGCTTATTCGACGTGGATGACGTTGCGGGTTCGGTCGGCTTCGAGTCCGGCCTCTTTGATGATGTCGTACAGGTCACGGCAGCCGTGCACCTTGACGAAGTCGAAGTGAGGATCGGATTCGTCCTTCGCGGTCAGACGGACCGTGCCGATGCCGAGAAGGCACTCCCACAGCGCCCGGCGCAGCTTCAGGTCGATCACGCGAAACATGTCGATGTTGTCCACCTGGCGGTCGAAGATGCCGCGCGACCATTCGATGCGGTCCGGGGTAACCTCGTAATAGACGCTCTTCAGCGCGAGCATCTTCCAGAACAAGACCAGCAGGGCCGCCGCAATCAGCGCCATCGC
The DNA here is from genome assembly GCA_012719085.1 of Planctomycetota bacterium. GTDB lineage: Bacteria > Planctomycetota > Phycisphaerae > Sedimentisphaerales > Anaerobacaceae > Anaerobaca. Next base: position 33 of record JAAYBA010000571.1, on the reverse strand, counting down.
GCCCAGATCGATCCACGCCTCGACCTGGGTCAG
>JAAYBA010000570.1 GCA_012719085.1 Planctomycetota bacterium | reverse complement strand
TGCGAGCGTGCGGGCAATTCGACGGTGAACTTGACGGTGTCGAGGTCCACCTTCTCGTAGCCGTCGATCGAGCCGCTGTGGGCGATGTCCCAGTGGGGCGCGTCGAAGTTGCGCGTGATCTCGACCTGGATCGGGACGTCGCGCGTGTTGCGCACCTCGATTCTCCATGTCTGGATGTCGTCCCAGCCGGCAACGTTGCGGTTGCGGTCGAAGCGATGGTTGTCGCTGCGAATCTCCATCAGCTTGGGCTCGACGACCACGTCGGCGACGACACCGAGGTTCAGCTCGACCTTCTCGCCCACGGGGATGTACTTGAACGACGACTGGCCCTCGTACGACAGGTGCCTGGCGTCGTCGACGCCGCGATAGACCTTCAGCATCCCGTCGGGGATCGGCGTCTCGCCCAGCTTGTGCTCGGTGTCGTTGGCGAAGCTCAGGAACCGCACGGCCTTCGGTCCATACCGATCTTCCTCGTACTTGTAGAGGCTCACCACGGGAACCGCATCGACGTCGAAGCTCAACAGCCTCTTCGACCAACCGCTGGGAATCGTCTCAGTCCCCTCGATCGTGTAGAGGAAGTACTCGCTGAGCCCTTCTTTGATGATTTGTTTCCGCCCGCTGTCCGCAAGAATAGTCGGAGGGGGCAGCGCGTATGAGATTGCCTGCTCCATCTCCTGCTTGACGCCGAGATACATGTCGAGCCTCCCCTCGACAACCGGGCCGACCGGCCGACCATATGGATACTGGCGACGGGCCAGTTCCGCAATCTCGTCGAGCAAATGGACCTTGCCCACGATCACGCGGACTTGGGCGTTCTCGTAGTCCTCGCCGCTGTTGTTGGTCACGCGGACGTAGCCTTGCAGGCGCATCGTCTTCTCGTCGGCCAACAACGTACCCATATAGAACGCCCGCCAGGACAGCCCGCTGGTAAGGTACGAAATCTCGACCGGAACTCTGCCACGGATCTCGCTGGTGATGCTCCAGAGCCCCAGATTGTGCACACCAGATGGCTCGCTTTGCTCGGCCGCAGGAACCCGACTACTGCTTTCGCCGTCGGCACGTCCCAATATCCGGCGGATGAGAGGAACGCCTTCACTGGGATTGCGCCGAGGATCCACGCGTACGTTATGCCACGGATAGACCAGCTCGGCGATGTCGATGGCGTCGGCGTTCGCCTTGGGCAGCATCTCCAGGCTCGTCGGATCGATCAGCGTGTTAGCCCACGAGAATTGCAGCGCGTTGGCGCCTTCCTTGAGCGTCAGCGCCCGGCTCTCGCGGGCGAGCGTCAGGTCCGCCGAGTTGTAGATCGTCAGTTGCACCGCGTCCCGCGGGGGTAATGTCACCAGGTCCACCTTGGCCCACGCCACGGCCGTCATTAACAGAGCAGCGACCAACGTATATCGATGTCTCGTCATCAGAGCCTGTTCTCCCACCCGTAGGGTGTGCATCGCACACCGTCTCCGGTACATGGTGGGCATTGCCCACCCTACCCCGTTCAAGGATGTTATCGCGAGCGACGCTGCCAGTCCTCCGTGCGGACGCCCTGGTACATGGTCGTGGTGTACTCGAACGTCTTCTGTGAGCGTGCGGCCAGTTCGACGGTGAATTTCGCCGTGTCGAGGTCCACCTTCTCGTAGCCGTCGATCGAGCCGCTGTGGGCGATGTCCCAGTGGGGCGCGTCGAAGTTGCGCGTGATCTCGACCTTGATGGGGACGTCGCGCGTGTTGCGCACCTCGATTC
>JAAYBA010000569.1 GCA_012719085.1 Planctomycetota bacterium | reverse complement strand
CCGATGGCGAGCATGCAGCTCGTCGAGACACTGGGCGCGACCCCGAGCGGGCAGGCCTCGTTGACCTTGCCCATACACAGAACCACATCGCTGTACCGGCTCAACGTCGAATCCCAGTCACCGGTGATCGCGATCAGCCGAATCTGAAGCTGCTTGACCAGATTGATCAGACGCGTGATCTCATCGGTTTCACCGCCATAGCTGAGCACGATCACGATATCGTTCTGCCGCAGCCGGCCCAGATCGCCGTGAATGGCTTCGGCCGGGTGAAGGAAGTGGCTCGGCGTGCCCGTCGACGCCAGTGTCGCGCTGATCTTACGGCCGATGATCCCGGCCTTGCCGATTCCGCTGACGATGCACGAGCCCGTGCAATGGTACATCATCTCGACGGCACGGGTGAACGACTCATCCACGATCGGTGCCATTGCGGCAATCGCATTGGCCTCGGCGGCGATCACCCGGCGGGCGTAATCGAGATCGAATTCCACGGCACGATTCTGAAGTTCTTCTGTTTTCATGCTCTGCCAAATTGCTGGGATCCATCAATCGCTTGCCATATCCCCGGCGTCCTGTTGTACGCGATCGTGCCGGCCGGGTCAACCCCCGTCGGCACAGGAGGAACATTCCGGCCTACAGCTTCACCTCGCCGCCCCGCTCGTTGTAGCAGATAAGCTGACGCTCTTCGCCGACGCAGTCGGGCGAGGAATGGATGATGACCCGCTTCTCGGCGAGTTGCTCGATCTGGGCGATGGCGGTCCGTTTCTCGTTCTGCAAGTAGTCGGCGACCTCCGGCGAGACGGACAGCTCGATCCGTTTGATGTGCTCCTGCGAGACCGCCAGATTCAAGAGGCGAATGATCTCCAGGGCCAGCGACTCGTGGCTCTTGACGAACCCGGTCCCGGCGCAATGCGGGCAGGCCAGATAGGTGCTCAAATGCAGCGACGGTCGCATCCGCTGACGGGTCATCTCGATGACGCCGAACCGGCTGATCCGAAGGATCTTGGCGCGGGCTCGGTCGGCGCGGACCGCTTCGCGGAAGGCGCGTTCAACCTCTTTGCGGTGCTTCTGGCTTCGCATGTCGATGAAGTCGCAGACGATCAATCCGCCGAGGTCGCGCAGCCGCAGTTGCCGGGCGATCTCGACCGCCGCCTCCATGTTGCTTTCGAATGCCGTCTGCTCGGCGCCTTCCTGCTTGCGATGGCGTCCGCTGTTGACGTCAATCGAGACCAGCGCCTCCGTCTGCTCGATCACGATCGAGCCACCGCACTTCAAATCGACCGAACGCGACTGGACCTTGGCGATCTCTCCCTCGATCTGGTACTTGTGAAACAGGGGGATCTTCCCGTCGTAGTGCACCAGTTTCGGCTTCAGCCGAGGCATGGCGATCGACAGGAAGTCTCTGATCTTTCGGATGGTGTTGTCCGAGTCACAGACGATCTTCGAGACTTTCGTGTTCAGCACGTCCCGCAGGGCCCGGATCACCAGGTCCGATTCCTGATAAATATCGCCCGGCGCCTTTTCGCTGTCGATGCGCGTCTGCACAGCGTGCCAGAGCCGCTTGAGATACCTCAGGTCGTTCTGGATGTCGCGTTTCGACGCCCCTTGTCCGGCGGTGCGGATGATATGCCCCATCCCCTTGGGCGAGCCGCTCTCGTCGAACACCTCCGCCAGACGCTTGCGCTCCTGCTCGTCCTCAATCTTGTGCGAGATGCCATACCCCTTCATCCACGGCATCATCACCAGATGCTTGCCCGGCAGCGCCAGGTACGTGCTCAGCGTGGGCCCCTTCGTCTTGAGGCCTTCCTTGGTCACCTGGACGACCAGCTCCTGGCCCCGTCGCAGGCAGTTCTGCATTGGGGGTCGATCCTTGAGGGCCTGGCGCCGTCCGATGTTCTCGAGCACGTTGCTCTTCATGTTGGGAAAGTACCGGGGGTGCACGTCAGAGATATGAAGAAAGCCGTTTCGATCGATCCCGATGTCGATAAAGGCGGCCTGGATTCCTGACTCGATGTTGACGACTCGTCCCTTGTAGATGTTGCCGACGTGGGCGCCGACGCTGGCGCGTTCCACGTAGAGTTCTTCGAGCGAGCCGTTCTCCACGACCGCCACTCGGCACTCCTCTCGCTCGGCCACGTTAATCAGCATTTCTCGTGACATATCCTACATCCTCGTCATCTATCGCAATCCGCTGATCGGCGGATTCCGGGGTCATGTGATAGTCCATACAACGTCCGTGCGCCGGACGGGCCCGCTCAGATCGTGGGGCGTCAGTTCGAGCAGGGGCATCAGTTCATCGACCCGGACGGAGCCGGCGTCGCTGATGCCGCACTCGACGATTGCCCGAGTCTCCTTCAATTCGATGGCTCGCAGATACGGCCGGATGTCCATGCGGCGTCCCTCTCGCCGCTCCGGCGTAACCCGTTCCACCATCAGGCTGTCACGGGCCAAGATCTGGCGGATTCTCTCCCCCAGGGCATCGAGGCCCTCACGACCGCCCGTACGATCAAGGTCGAAGACATAGCGTGTCGTCTCCGGCCGGAACGACGAAGTGGATTTCATGATCGCAATCGAATGAACCGCGATGTCGCTCGGAAGCGCCCCGCTCAACGCCTCCATCATTCGCTCGTGCCACGCCTGGCGCGCGCCGTCCGGGCCGTCCTCCACGGGGATTCCCTTCGCATCGAAGAGCTTCAGGACCAGAAGCTCGTCGTCCGAAACCACCCCGACCGGTCGCGGCAGCGGCAGGGACAGCTTGGGATGCGGGTTGAATCCCTGAGAGTACTTGACGGGGATGCACGCACGCACGCAGGCTCGCTCGAATACGCGAAGCGTCTCTGCATGCGAAAGAAATCTCAGCAGACCTCCGATCCCGAACCGCACCGCCGCCGTGGCATCCGTCACCCAGCCCGCCGGCGTCCCCTCCGGACGATCGTTCGAGTTTTCCTTTGTGGCCTCTATGCCCATCTGCTCTCTGATCGATCTGTTTGCGTCACTGTCTTGTCTGTCCGCGCGGCACGCCGACGCCGGATCAGAACGCCTCGGGCAGGACCTTGCGCGCGGCGTTACGAAGGTAGTTCGAGATTTGCCGCTCGGAGTTCATCCCCAGGACCTTCCGCGTCAGAACGTGACAGTCCTCCAGCGTGACGCATCGGATCATTTGTTTGACCTCGGGGATCAGCGGGGCCGACAGGGACAAGGTTCGCACGCCGAGCCCCAGCAGGACCATGACATACTCCGGCTCCGACGCCATCTCCCCGCAGACCGACAGGTCGATCTGGGCCTTGTAGGCGTCCTGAATCACCGTGCGCACCAGCCGCAGAACGGCCGGATCCGCCGGCGAATACAACGTAGAGACCTGTTCGTTGCCCCGGTCCACCGCCAGCGTGTACTGCGTCAAATCGTTGGTTCCGATGCTGAAGAAGTCCGAGTCCCTCGCCAGCGTCGACGCCGTCAAAGCCGCCGACGGCGTCTCCACCATGATGCCCACATCGATCCGCCGATCGTACGCAATGCCCTCTTCGTCCAGGTCCTCCATAACGTCGTGCAGGATCATCTTGGCCTGCATCAACTCCTGAATGTTCGTGATCAGGGGAAACATGACCTTCACCCGACCGAGAACCGATGCCCGAAGGATCGCCCGGAGCTGCGCCTTGAACATCGCCAGGTTCTGAAGGCAGAACCGAATCGAACGCAGCCCGAGAAACGGATTCGGCTCCGGCGCAAAGCGCTTGCTCTGCGTATACTTGTCGGCGCCGAGGTCCACCGTGCGAATCACCACAGGCCGATCCTGGCAAATATGCAGGGTCTGGGCGTATGCGCGGTAGTGCTCCTCTTCCGACGGTTCGGTGGGCCGGTTCAGGTAGAGGAACTCGGTGCGGTACAGGCCGATTCCCTCGCCACCCTTCTCGATCACACCCTCGGCCTCGTCGGGAAACTCGATGTTTCCCAGCAACGTGATCCTCACCCCGTCACGCGTTTCGGCAGGTTTCTCGCGAATCGTGTCGAGCTTGTGTTCGAGCGCGACAAACTCGCGTGAATACGCCTCGTACTGCGCGACGGTTTCGGCATCGGGATTGACGATCACCAGGCCGCGGTTGCCGTCGATGATCACTGAATCGCCACCGCTGGCGATCTCCGTCAGGTCCTCCAAGGCCACGACGGCCGGAATGCCCAGCGAGCGGGCCACGATGGCCGCGTGGCTGGTGCGGCCGCCGGCGTCGGAGGCGATGCCCTTCACAAAGGCCTTGTTGAATCCGGCCGTCTGTGTCGGACTCAGTTCTCTCGCCACGACGATGACCTCTTCCCGCAACCGACCGAGGTCTTCTCGCTTGTCGCCGAGCAGATGCCGCAGCAGACGCCGCTCGATATCGTACACGTCGGCGGCCCGCTCGCTGATGTAGCTGTCCTTGACCTCGGTGAACCGCGCGGCGAATCGGCGAAGGACCGAAGCAACGGCGTACTCGGCCGTGACGGACTCCTCATGAATCAGATCGGTGATCTGACGTCGCAGGCTGCGGTCTCGAAGGAAACGCAGATGCACCGCGAAAATGTCCTTGATTCGCCCCCCGCCCAATTGCTCCTGCGCCTGCTCCAGTCCGCTGAGTTCGCGGACCGCGTCGGCGAAGGCGTTCCGCGCACGCTGGACCTCGAGCATCCGCTGCGACGGCGCGATCTGACGCCGGGGAATTCGGTAGTCCTCCGAATCGAGGATCAGACATCGTCCGATCGAGACACCCGGCGAAACGGCAATTCCCTTCTTGATCTCCATGTCAAAGCCTGCGGGACCGATCAGTCCTCGTCCTTGGGCGGTTCCTCATCAAACGTCTGCCGCTCCATGAAGGCGCGCAGGACCTCCACGGCCTCTTCGGCATCCGGCCCTGTGGCCCGGATGTCCAATCGCGTCCCCGCCGTAGCTGCCAATCCGATGACGTGCATGATGCTCTTGGCATCGCCGTGCTCTTTTTCGGTACCAATCGTGATGTCACAACTGTACCGGTTCGCCAGATCGACGAACTGCATGGCCGGGCGCATGTGAAGGCCGTTATGGCTCTTGATCTGAACGGTTGTCTGACAAACCGGATGGTCCAACGTTCCTTCTCCTGCCCATAAGCGATCCTCCTCGCGTTCGCCCACGACACGGGTTACCACGACGGGTTCTCGTCGGCCTCTCTGAGCAAGTCCTCGCATGCCTCCGGCGTCCGGCACTGTCGCAGAAACTTGCGAAACTTCTCTTTTTGCAGGTGACGAAACAGATTCTCCATCGCCTGCAGGTGCCGATCGGCGTTGTCCACCGGACTGACCAGCAGAATGACCGAATACACCGGCTGCTCGTCCAGCGCCGCAAAATCGATCCCCGCATCCGTCTGCCCGATTACCGCGATCACATCCTTGGCGGCCGCGTGCTTGACGTGCGGAACCGCCACACCCTTGCCCATCCCGGTACTGGCCTCATCTTCCCTCTTGATCACCGCCTTGGTGATCTCGGCGGCCGACTTGGCCGGCAGCTTCCCCGCCTGGACCAGGGACGCCACCAACTCGGCAATGACGCCATTTCGATCCTGGGCCTGCAGGGCGGGGATCGTTGCCTCGAAACACACAAAATCTGCAAACTTCATTCTTCGCATCCAGTCCTATCTGTAGCCATCAACTGTTAGAGGCCCACGCAGAAACATAACACGCTCCCCCGACGCCGCCGTTCAGGCCGGCTCGTACCCTCCCCCCGTCCCCGTGTGCTTGTTGTTGCGTTCCTTGGTCTTCTTGCGTCGCAGTTGCTCCTCCAGCTTGCGCACGGCGGCATCGATGCCCTTGTACGCATCATCCGCCGCCTCTGTGGCGATGAACACGTTGCTGTGCTCGCCTCGGGCAATGATCTCGATGCTGATCTTGCCTGCCGTCTGGTCGCCGTCCACAACCACCTCGACCTGACTGACCGTGTTGTAGAACCTCGGCAATTTGCTCGTCTTCTCCTGGGCGTACTCCTTCATAGCTTCCGTGATTGTGATGTGCTTGCCCGTGATTGTGAAATCCAATGCGCATCTCCTTAATCAGCAATCATCCCCATTCTACGGTTCTTGCGGCCGCTCCGTATACGCGCGGGGCAACGCCATCGCCTCTTGACGATCCGGCGCAATCACCCCGGCGCTGATGGCGAAGCGGAACGCCTCCTCGATGGTCATATCCAAGGCGATCGTCTGCTCCTTTGGCACGACAATGACGTAGCCGGTCACCGGAGTCGGCGAATTCGGCACCAGCACCGTCAGAAATTCCTTCTGCACGCTCTGGGTGATCTTCGTCAGACCCGAGCCCGTCACGAATCCGATCGACCAGATGCCCTTGCGAGGATATTCCACAGCCACCACCCGCGAGAACATCTTTTGTTTCTCTTCCTGCGTCAGTACGAAATCGGTCACCTGCTTGACATACGGGTACACCCGCCGCAGGACCGGCGTGTTCATGATAAACGCTTCTACGAGACGCCATAGGGCCCGGCCCACCACGCTGGCCAGCAGTGCCCCCACGACGAAGACCAGCAGCAACGCGATGAAGAAGCCCACGGCCGAGCCGGCCGCCCCATCGACAAAAATCCGCGTCAGGTCCTCGCGAGTCAATCCATGCTCGCCCTGAAACTGCAGGATCAGCCAGACCAGACCACGGTTGATGTAGATACTGACGTTGGACTTGATGACGCCATAGCCCCATACAAGGATCCAAATCGTCAGCAACGCCGGCAACAAGACCGCCAACCCGCGGAGGAAGTAGCTCTTGAATCGTTTGGTTATGCCCATTCCACTGCAACAGCTCTTCACCGCCATGAACGGTCCTGTCGCAGACGTCCCGCGACGCGGAAACCGCATCTATCCAACGCAGATAGCTTAATTTGCGCCATTTTCATCGTCAACTAAAAACTGACGCGGCAGATGGCTCCCCAGCAGGTGAACCATGCCGCCGGGCAGTGAGGCCACAACCCAGACAAACCGCTGACAAAACGCCAGCGCCAAGGCGCTTTCGCCTGTTGCGGCGGTCAGGGTGGTGAACATCGCCACGATACCGGCCTCCAACACGCCCAGACCGGCGATACTGATCGGGATCGCCGCAACAACCCAGGTGATGGGGAAAATCACGAAGTAGTACCTGGCCCCGGCCTCGACGCCCAGATTTCGGCCCAAAAGCCAGAACGCCGCCACGACAATGGTCTGGCCTGCCACCGTAAGCAGCAAAGCCATCAGCATTGTCAGCGGCTTGGACAGATACACCGCCAAGGCTGTCCGGACCCGACCGAGGAGTTCGGTACCCCGGTCCCAAAGCCGCCCAACCGTGCGTCTGAACCGAAGGCGAAGGCCCTGGTGGGCCAACAAAACCACCAGAATCACGCCCAGCACCCCGACAAACCACAGAACAGCCCCTTTGTATGCCGCGATGCCCCCTCCCATCGCCTCGGTCCGGGCCCCCCCCGCTTCGATTGCCCGACCGCGAAGGAACAAGAGGTAGGCCACAACCGCCATGAGCACCATGCCCGCCAGACCGACAATCCGATCGACGACCACGCTGAGCACCCCTTCCAGCCTCCGGTGCGTGTGTTTGGTCACATAATATGCCTTCAGAAGGTCGCCCCCGACGGAACTGGGCATCAGGTTATTGTAGAAAAGCCCGACAAAATACAGTCTCACGGCCGCAATAACCGCGATATGGATCGATTGGGCCCGCAACAGCAACCACCAGCGAAACGCCACCACGACCTGACCGACCACATAGGCCGCCAGGCTCAGGACAAAGCACCCCCAGCTCAGCCGGCCGAACACTTCCCGTAGCTTGTCCCAGTCCTGGCCGTGGAATACCCACACAATCGCCGCGGTCGCAACGACAATCCGCGCGACCAGCGATCCGTGCCGGATCTTCCTGGCGTCCTGTGCCTCTGGCAATGGTTGCCTCCAAAAAGCGAGCGTTCCCTCAAATCATACCGACTAAACGGGAACGTGACAAGACATTGAGAGACGCGAATTTGGCCGCTCCGGTTCCCATTTGCCCCCCGCAGGGCACCCCAAGTGAACACATGACCGCTGCGGGCCCCTGGACCACGGCAGGCGGTGTTCTGCCCGAGGACTGACCGTAATGGATGCGAAATTCCAAGGACTACTGATCATCATCCGCCCCAGGATACGAGATACCTCTTGCGGATCGGCAACCGGCGCGGTATAGGTATGTCGCGTAGGGATCAGCGTCAGCCGTGCATCGCAGCTACACAGTGAATAGGGGTATTGCCATTGGAATCGAAGCAAATTGAAGAAGGACTGGAGTTTGCGCCGAAATTCAACGCCGACGGTCTGATCCCAGCTATCGCGCAGGACGCCGAGACGGGCGAGGTGCTGATGGTCGCGTGGATGAACCGCGAGGCGCTCGACTACACCATCGCCACCGGGCGGGGCACATATTTCAGTCGTAGTCGGAAAAAGCTTTGGAAGAAAGGCGAGGAGTCCGGCCACATCCAGCAGGTCCGCCAGATTCTCGTCGATTGCGACCAGGATTGCCTGATCCTCAAAGTTGCCGTGGACGCCGGCCAGTGCCACGTGGGCTACCAATCCTGCTTCTACCGCGCCCTGAAACCCGGTTCCGACAAGGACCTGGAGCTGATCGCCGAGAAGACCTACGACCCCGAAGCCGCCTACAAGAAGTAGCTCGCTGCCCAGCGGCGGAGAGAATCAGAGGGTTGTCGGGGCGCTGTATGTGCCCTATACTTGCCCGGCATGTTGCGCAGAGCGCTGACGTTCTATACGAGATACTTCGCCATCTGGGTGGTCCTGTGCGGCCTGGTCGCCTTCCTCTGGGAGGATACGCCGGAGCATCCCAACTGGTTCCGCGTCATCGGCACCTACAGTCTGGCTGAAATCGTCCCCGAGAGCATCCGGTCGAGCCTGTCGCCGACGGCGGCCGGGAACCTGTCTGCCTGTCTGTCGGTGAACACGCTGTTCTTCGCCCTGACGATGTTCGGCATCGGCGTAGCTCTCAAGCCGGATGATTTCGAGCGGATTCTCAAGACGCCATCGGTCGTTGCCCTGGGCAGTGCGGCCCAGTTTCTCGTGATGCCGCTGGGGGCCTATGCGCTGTCGCGGCTGTTCCGGCTGCCACCAGCCCTTGCGGTCGGCCTCGTCCTGACCGGAGCAGCCCCCGGCGCAATGGCCAGCAACACGATGAGCTACGTCGCGGGGGCGGATGCGGCCTATTCCGTCTCGCTGACCACCGTCTCGACGCTACTGTGCCCCATCCTGACCCCCCTGCTAACCAAGGTGCTGGCCGGCTCGCAACTGCCGGTCTCCTTCTGGTCGATGTCCCTTCAGATCATGGTCATGGTCGTGCTGCCGCTGCTGGCCGGTTTTTGGATTCGATCTCGCTTTCGTGGTCCGATCGAGCGGGTACTACCGGTCTTCCCGGCCATCTCCGCAACGTTCATCGTCTTCATTTGCTCGGTCGTCATCGCTCGCAATCAGTCGAGGCTGCCCCAAGTGACCGGTCCGGTCCTGGCAGTGGTGCTGATCCTGAACCTCTATGGCATGGCCGCTGGGTACGGGATCGGCTCACTGTTCGGCCTCGACGTGCTCAAGCGGCGGGCGCTGACGATCGAGATCGGCATGCAGAATGCCGGGCTGGGCAGTGCCCTGGCCCTCGAGCATCTCGGCGAAGAGGCTGCCATCCCGGCCGCCATCTTCGTCTTTGTCTGCATCATCACCGCTTCGGCCCTGGCCTCTTTCTGGCAGCGTCGCCTGGGCCATTAGCCGGGCAAATACAAGATATTTGCAGACAGCACGTTGTATTTCCCGACAAGAACAGGTATGCTAATGGTTCTATCGTCTTTTTCAAACCAGCCCTACGGACGGTCAATCGTTGACCGTCCTTCAGTGAAAATGCACAGTCAATAGAAGGAGTATGTGAGCATGGCTTGTCATCTGGCAATCGCAGGGGTGACCGGTGCCGTCGGTCAGGAATTTCTCAGTATCCTCGAAGAGCGCAATTTCCCGTTCACAACGCTCAAGATGCTCGCCAGCAGCCGCTCCAAGGGTAAGAAAATCACCTTCAAGGGCAAGGAATATACAGTTGAGGAACTGACCAAGGACAGCTTCGCGGGCATCGACATCGCCCTGTTCAGCGCGGGCGGCTCGCGCAGCAGGGAATTCGCACCTGCCGCGGCCAAGGCCGGAGCGGTCGTTGTGGACAACTCCTCAGCGTTTCGCATGGACCCCGGGGTGCCTCTGGTGGTCCCGGAAATCAACGCCGAGGCGATCAAGGCACACAAGGGCATCATCGCCAACCCAAACTGCTCGACGATCATCGGCATCGTGCCGGTCTGGCCGCTGCATCAGGTCAATCCGGTCAAGCGGATGGTCGTGAGCACCTATCAGGCCGCCAGCGGCGCCGGGGCCGCCGCGATGGCCGAGCTCGAAGCCCAGAGCCGCGAGATCCTTGACGGCAGGAAGCCGACCTGCAACGCGTTCCCCTATCAGATCGCGTTCAACTGCTTCAGCCACAATTCGGCGCTGGGCCCCGACGGGTATAACGAAGAAGAGGCCAAGATGGTCAAAGAGACACGGAAGATTTTCAACTGTCCCGACATCGCCATCACGGTGACGTGCGTGCGCATCCCGGTGCTGCGGGCCCATTGCGAGAGCATCAACCTGGAATTCACAGGACCGATGACGCCGGGGCAGGTGCGGGAATTGCTCGCTGCGGCGCCGGGCGTCACCGTGCTGGACGACCGGGAGCACAATCGCTTCCCGATGCCGATTGACGCGACGGGCAAGGACGACGTTCTCGTGGGCCGAATCCGCCAGGACGAATCACTCCCCGACCAACGCGGGGTCAATCTTTGGGTGGCCGGCGATCAGCTTCGCAAAGGGGCCGCACTGAACGCGGTCCAGATCGCTGAGCGGCTGCTTAAACCATAGTCTTCACGATGGCCGGGCGCAGGCACAGGACAGCGATGTGCAGTGGCTGCGCCGGCCGTCCTTGTTTGTTCCTGGATGGCTCTACGCAACGTCAAACTGACCATCGCCTATGACGGCAGTGAGTACCACGGCTGGCAGATTCAGCCCGGATTCACCACCGTGCAGCAGGCCGTCCAGGATGCCGCCCGCGGCCTGCTGGGCCCCAACGTGCGTGTGTGCGGGGCCAGCCGGACCGACGCCGGCGTCCACGCCCTCGGCCAGGTCGGCCTGATCCAGATCGACTCGCCCGTGCCGACCGAGAACATTGCCCGGGCCCTCACCGATCGGCTCCCGGACGACATCGCCATCGTCAAGGCTGAAGAAGTCCGAATGGGCTTCGACGTGATCGGAGAGGTCACAAGCAAGCTCTATCGCTACACAATCTTCTGCGGCCCAACCCGACCTGTCCTGCACCGACGATACTGCTGGCACGTGGCATCGAACCCGGACGTACCCGCGATGAACGCCGGGGCCAGACTCCTCGTGGGCAGGAACGATTTCAAGTCCTTCGCGTCGGCCGCCGACAGCCGCACCGATTCAGTTCGCACGATCTTCCGCTGTGATGTCACCGAGGCGCACAAGGACGGAGATCGTTGGGTCTATGTCGAGGTTGAGGGCGATGGATTCCTGTACAACATGGTGCGCAATGTCGTCGGGTCGCTGATGGAAGTGGGTCTCGGGCGGTGGGAACCGGAGAGAATCGGCCGAGTCCTAAAAGCACGCGATCGCACCGCCGCCGGGCCCATCGCACCGCCAAACGGACTGTGTCTGATGTGGATCGAATACTGATGCTTGTCGAAAGAGATCATATCGGTATCTTTGGCAAGATGAACTCGGGCAAGAGCAGCGTCATGAACCTGCTCACCCAGCAGGTCACCTCGATCGTCGATGCGACGCCCGGGACCACGGCCGACACAAAGATCGCGCTGCAGGAAATCCACGGGCTGGGGCCGGTCAAGTTGTTCGATACCGCCGGCCTTGACGAAGCCTCCGGACTGGGGCAGAAAAAGCGGGCCAAGGTCTTCGCCGATCTGAAGGAGTGCGATCTCGTGCTGCTCGTGATCGATCCGGAAACGGAGAATTTCGACACGGAGAAGGAGATCGTGGAGAAGGCCCGCGAGCTGGACAAGCAGATCCTGGTGATCTACAACCTGTTCCGGCCCAAAGCAGCCGAACGGATCGCCGTCGTGGAGCAGCAGGTGCCACTGTTGCGCTTCCACCAGAAGACCCGCGTCGTCGCTGTCAATGAGCAGTGCCGCTCGGCGTTGCTGCAATTCGTCCTGGACCATTTCGTCTCGAAGAACACCCGGATGGAACTTCTGCCGTTCGTTGAGCGCGATGCGTTCTACGTGCTGAATATCCCGATGGATGATGAGACCCCGCCCGGCCGGTACCTGCGCCCGCAGGCGATGGCCGAAGAGTACATTACGCGTCACTGGGCCTGGCCGGTCTCGTATCGTATGGACCTGGGCAAGGCCCGGGCCGGCGATGCGAGCGAGCGGAAGCGTTTCGACGATTTTCTGGCCGGTTTCGGCAGGCGGCCCAAGGCGATCGTCACCGATTCGCAAGCGATGGACCTGATGCACACCTGGACGCCCGACAACGTCCTGCTGACGACGTTTTCGATTATGATGATCAACTACGTCAGCCGGGGCCGACTGGCCGCTTTCGTCGCGGGGATAGAGGCGGCGGCGACCCTCCGGCCCGGCGACAAGGTGCTCATCGCCGAGGCCTGCAACCACTCGCGGATCGCCGAGGACATCGGCACGGTCCAGATCCCGAACTTCATCCGGGAGCGTTGGCCTGACGTCCAGATCGACCACAACTTCGGCCGTGAGTTCCAGGAGAACGAGCAGCTCCAGTCCTACAAGCTCGTCATCCACTGCGGCGGCTGCATGATCACCGCCCAGAAGCTGCTGGCCCGTATCCGCGACCT
>JAAYBA010000568.1 GCA_012719085.1 Planctomycetota bacterium | reverse complement strand
TCCGGCAGCGGCACACCCTCTTCGGTCCGCACGACGACGACGCCCTTGTCGGCGACCTGGCCGGCCAGCACGTCGAACAACTTCGCCAACAGCGAGCCTTCGCCGGCCTCCCGGCTCAGCGCATAAGGCGGATCGACAAAGACCAGATCGCATCGGGCGCCGGCCGCATCGGGGGGCGCCCCGCAGCGAAAGGCGTTGGCGCGGATCACACGGGACTGCGCCACGAAGCCGGCGCTGGCGATGTTCTTCTCGAGACAGGCGGCGATCTTCGGGTCCTGCTCGACGAATGTCACGAACGCCGCGTCGCGGCTCAACGCCTCCAGTCCGAGCGAGCCGACGCCGCTGAACAGATCGGCGACGCGCTGATCGGCGAGCAGGCCGTAGTTGTTCAGGATGTTGAACAGCGACTCCTTGACCCGGTCGGTGATCGGGCGGGTGTCCTGTGTCCTGGGACACAGAAGGTGCATCCCCCGCTTTGTGCCGGCGATGATTCTCATTTCGCCCAGTAGTCCACTACCAGCACGTCGTCAAGGTGCGGTCCGAGCAACTCGCCGAACTCCTGGTGCGCCGGATGGGGGATATACACCGCCCGATCGGCTTCGCTGCGAAAACTGACGATGAAGCAGTGCGTGAACCCCTTGTGGAGGTTCTCGACACTGACATCGGTGCCCCATTCGAGGCCGTAGATCGCACCGATCCGGCTGGGCAACGCGAGGAAGGCGTTCTCGATCCGACGGATGTCACCGGCGCTGGTATCGTCCTTGAACTTGAACAGTACGACGTGCCGCAGAAGCCGGCTCGGGGCCGTGGTCCCTTCCGCCGGCCGCACACGGGCCCAGTCGTCATCGCAAGCTCGCTCGCACTCCTCGACGTAGACGCATCCGCCGAGCAGAATCGAAACGACCGCCAGACACACGAGATTTCGCACCATAGCGAAGTACCTCCCAAGAATCACACTCATACTGATTCGAAACGAACGGCCCGATTCTATCGACCTGCGAAAACGCCGTCTATCGCAAACTCCGACACCCCCTTTGCGGATGCCGGACATGCCGCTACAATGACGGGCAAAACGTCCGGGCCTCGGGCGAGAAAGTGAGGACATTGAATGAACAAAGCCGGTAGAGTATGCCCCGCACACCGATCCAAACGCACCGAAGGCGCAGGGGCCAGGCATGCCTCGTCCCTGCGGTTCCTGGCCCTTTGTCTGACCGTGTTGACGTCGCCCGTCTTCGGGGCCCCCAGGCCCGAGCACGGCCTTCATTACGACAGTCCTGCGACGGTCTGGGACGAGGCGATGCCCCTGGGCAACGGGCTGCTCGGCGCGCTGGTCTGGGGCGACGGGGCGCCGCTGCGGATCTCGCTGGACCGGACCGACCTGTGGGACCTTCGGCCGGTCCCGGAGTTCCACACCGAGGAGTACGCCTATGCAACGATGCGGCAGTGGGTCCGCGAGGGTCGCATCGAGGATCTGCACCGACTGTACGACGATCCATATGGCCATCCGGGCCCGACGAAGATTCCCGCCGGACGGATCGAGTTGTCGCTCGATGCGACGTTCCAGAGCGCCTCGTTGGACCTGGCCAAGGCCGTCACCACCGCGAAGTTCACCGGCGGACGCCTCGCCGAGGTCTTTGTCCACGCGACCGAGCCGTTCGGCATGATCCGCCTCGCCGGCGCGACGCCGGAGGAAGTGACATTGCTGGCGCCGCCGTTCTCGGGCGAGATCACCGAAGAAGCCGGGGCCGGCAAGATCAGCGCCGGCGACCTGGCCACCCTGCGCTACAAGGCACCCGAAATCCACGAGGGCGACGGCTGGACCGGTTATGCCCAGGAAGGCTGGGGCGGATTCCGTTTCGCCGTCGTGCTGATGTGGCGGCCGAGCGACGGAGGCTGGCTGGGCGTCTGGTCGATCGCGGCATCGAACGAGTCGTCCGATCCGCTCGCCCGCGCGCGAGAAACTTGCGTCCGAGCCATCGACCAGGGCTTCGAAAAGACGCTCGCGCAGCATGCCGCGTGGTGGCAGACCTACTGGGACGGTGCATCGGTTCGCGTGCCGAACCCGATCATCGAACGCCAGTGGTATCTGGAGACCTACAAGTTCGGCGCCGCGGCCCGCGCCGACACGCCGCCGATCACGCTGCAAGGCCCGTGGACCGCCGACAACCGCAAGATCCCGCCGTGGAAAGGCGATTACCACCACGACCTGAACACCGAGCTTTCGTACTGGCCGGCCTACAGCGGCAACCGGCTCGACGGTGCCGCCGGCTTCGTCAAGTGGCTCTGGGACACCAGGCCGACGGCCGAGGCCTGGACGAAACGCTTCTTCGATCTGCCCGGCCTGAACGTTCCGATGACGGCCGACCTGAACCAGGAGCAGATCGGCGGCTGGCATCAGTACACCCACTCGGCCACCACCGCTGCGTGGCTGGCCCACCACTTCTATCTCCACTGGCGGTACAGCATGGACCGCGACTTCCTGCGCGACCGCGCCTATCCCTGGCTGCGGGACGTCTCGGTGTTTTTGGAGGCGGTCACAGAGAAAGGTCCGGACGGCCAGCGAACCCTGCCGCTGAGTTCGTCGCCGGAGATCAACGACAACCGCCTCGATGCCTGGTTCGCTACGATCACGAACTACGACCTGGCGCTGATCCGTTGGAACTTCGAGACGACAGCCGAGCTGGCCGATGCACTGGACCGCCCGCAGGAAGCCCGGCGCTGGCGCGCCGTCCTGGCCGAGATGCCCGATCTGGCGCTGGACCCGAACGATCGCAAGCTGCTCGTCGCCAAGGACTACCCCCTGCCCGGCTCGCACCGGCACTTCTCGCATCTGATGGCGATCCACCCGCTCGGATTGGTCCGCTGGGAGAACGGGCCGCGCGACCGCGCGATCCTCGAGGCGTCGCTGGCCGATCTGGAACGACACGGCTCGTCCTGGTGGACCGGCTACAGTTTCAGTTGGCTGGCCAGCCTGGCCGCCCGGGCCCGCGACGGCGAGAAGGCCGAGCGGGCGTTGGAGATCTTCTCGACGGCGTTCTGTCTGCGCAACAGCTTCCACTGCAACGGGGACCAGACGGACAAAGGCTACAGCAGCTTCCGCTACCGGCCGTTCACGCTCGAAGGCAACTTCGCCGC
>JAAYBA010000076.1 GCA_012719085.1 Planctomycetota bacterium | reverse complement strand
TGCATCGAGGCAGACAGGTGCAGCAATTGCCCTGCCCGCAAGCAGCAGAAGGATCGTCACGCAGAATCGATATGCCCGGCATCTCGCCATCATGTCAGGTCAGTCCACAAGTTCGCGAAGGGCTGTCAGGTCGATCTCTTCGAGCGAATCGCAGATCCGATCCGCACCGGCCAGCTCTTTGGCGGGCACGGTGTTGGTCACGGCGACGCAGCGGGCGCCGGCGGCCCTGGCGGCCTGCACGCCGCTGGGCGCATCCTCAAACACGATGCAACGGGCCGCCTCGATGCCCAGGCGACGAATGGCGATCAGGAAGATCTGCGGGTCGGGCTTCTTCTTCGTAACCTCGCTGCCACTGACATAGACCATCTTCTGATGCGGCACCCTCACTGCGTCGAGAATCGCCTCGGAAAGCTCGCGCGTCGCCGACGTCGCGATGGCCAGCCGGAAGCCGTCCTGGCCCAGGGCCGCATGGATCAGCTCCAGAACGCCGGGGAAGGCCGGCAGCCCCTCGGCACGAACCGCTTCCGTCAGGTACCGCTCGCGCAGCTCGGCCCCGGCATGGGCCTGTGCGTCGCTCAGCTCCAGGCCATGGACTCTTGCGCCGGCCTTGACGAACGCCTCGGCCCCCTTGCCATAGCCGGCGGCGAAATCCTCCGGCCGGACGCCTTGAAGCCCGAACATCTCCGCCAGAACGCGGATGGTCACCCGCGCGTTCAGCGGCTCGGTATCGGCGATCAGCCCGTCAACATCGAAGATCAGACCACACCTTTGCTTCATCCATCGACCCCTAAAGCCAGACTCGAAAGGGTGATATCATAGCATTCCGAGCCGTGCCCGCCAGCCTTTCCGATGGAATTACGCTCTCACAGCATCCGCCTGCCGGTGTGGCCATGAGGAGGACGATCCCTGTGCCGCCGAGACCTTGCGTGGCAGAGCGGAATCGAGGAATGGAAATGGCGGGGATACGGCGGTACGAAGGCGGGGCAATGAACAGGGCGTGATGGCGATTCGGCTTGGAGCGGCCATACGGTCTGTGCAGGCCGTGGGCGGGTTGGGCCCACGGCCTGCCGACGTGTTCGGTCAACACCCCCTGGTGACGACTCCGGCCAGGCCCCCCTTGCCGCAGTCGCCTGTCATTTCCTCGGCGAGATTTCTTGTGGTGCGTTCAGCCCTTGGTCTTGGCCTGGGCTTCGTCGATCTTCTCTCGGATCACCTCGGCGGTCTTCGTGGCGGCTTCCTTACCGAACGCGATGGCCTTGTGCATCCCCGAGTTGATCGACTGGGTGAATTCCTCCGACCTGAGCTTCGCGAGAATTCGGCCCTTCTCCAGCGTCTGGCCTGGTTCCGGATCCGGCGCCGGCGAGAGGCAATAGATCGCCGTCGCAAAGCCCGCGGCATAGACGATCAGCAGGAAGACGAATTTTGATCTCCAACCCAATGGAGTTCCCCCCTTCTTCTTCTTTGGAGTATTCCGTGCCAGTCCCAGCCTTGCTGCGTGTATCCGTCTCTACGTAAAT
>JAAYBA010000567.1 GCA_012719085.1 Planctomycetota bacterium | reverse complement strand
GGGGAGGCGACATCGGCAAGAAGCTCGAGGGCTGTGTTGAGGGCCTCCGCAGTCCAGACGGCCATGATGGCGAGGACGATCCAGCACCACTCCGGCCCGGTCAGTACGGAGAGCCCCCCTACGATGAGGACGCAGCAAGATGCGACGGCGTGCAGCCATGCGTTGTGCTGAGAACGCAGCATGAGGCGAACCCCGCGGGCGGCGCAGCGGAAGCTCTGGACGCGGGCAGAGAGCGTAAGCGGCCTGGGGTCATCCAGGCCGAGCGAAAAGTAACGCATTGTCTGAGAGGAGTCTTGTGTCGAGCTCATCGTGACGTTTCCTCCGTACAAATAGGTCGTGCGTTGCCGGCTGACGGCAGATGGGCATTGTGCCGTCCGGCTGGCAGGCGCAGCGACTTGGGATCTATCGGCGTGCCGGGGTCGGCACTTGAGCCCACTTCGTCTACGTAATCTGTGATTGACAGATGAGGGACAGTCGCTGCGGGTGGAGCGAGAGTGGAAAGGGCGATTGTACTGGGGTGCCGGACTCCCGGAGGATGGATGTTGGCCAGCGGGATACGCCGTACCAGTGCTGATAATGCCGAATCTCCTCGGGACGACGCGGTGCTGTTGGGCGGTCACGCCGCGTCATGGATAAGAAACTTCGGGAATGGTGCAATAGATGGAAAAGGGAGAGCTGTGTTTGATTGGGCGGCACCATTATGTGTGCCTGGTGTCACATAAAAAGTGCTGCGTTGTTGTGCTGAAGGCGGTGGTTATGGGACGTATATGTGATTTCAGTGGCATGATTGCGATGCGGTTCGTGGGGGCGAGTGTGTCGGTGAGGACTGGCAGACAGATGATCGGCGGGGATTCATCCTGGCGAGGCAGCGGCGTATTCGGAAGGGGCCAGCGGCTTTGTCTAAAGCTATGTTCTTTGTATTCCGATACTTAGGTGAGAGGGACTGGCCGGGTCAGGCATTGGATCGGACCGGGGCGGTAGGGGGGGCCGCGCGCGGAGACGCGGCCGACGGGGACGGAGTCTATCCAAACAGACGATTGCCAGGATGCCCGGAATCCGGTAAGGTTTCGTGATGAGAATCGTTCACAGATCGGGTGTGTGAGGACTATGGCGGAATGAAAGCGCTTATTACGGGCGGGGCGGGCTTCATCGGTTCGCACTTGGCCGAACGGCTATTGAGTGATGGGCATGATGTCGTGGTGCTGGACAATCTCAGCACGGGGCGCCTGGAGAACATCGAGGCGTTTCGTGAACACGTTCGCTTTCAGTTCATCAGAGGGGACATACGTGATACGTCCCTGGTCCAGTTGCTGGCGGCCGAGTGCGATGTGATCTTTCACCTGGCGGCGGCAGTGGGTGTGCAGTTGATCGCCGACGACCCGGTGAGGACAATCGAGACGAACATCGGCGGAACGGAGACGGTCCTGGAGATCGCCAACAAGTTCAACCGGCGGATTTTGATCGCCTCGACCAGCGAGGTCTACGGAAAGAGCGAGAGCATCCCATTTCGCGAGGAAGACGACCTCGTGCTCGGAAGCACGAGTCTTTCACGTTGGTCGTACGCGTGCAGCAAGGCGGTGGATGAGTTCCTCGGCCAGGCGTACTATCAGCAGTACGGTCTCGGGGTCGTCATCGCGCGGTTTTTCAATACGATCGGGCCGAGGCAGACGGGGCGGTATGGAATGGTGGTGCCTCGTTTCGTCGAGTGGGCGCTGAAGGACGAGCCGATCTGCATCTACGGAACCGGCGCGCAAAGTCGATGTTTCTGCTACGTGCAGGACGTGGTCGACGCCGTCGTCGGGCTGATGCAGTGTGACAGAGCGGTGGGGCAGATCTTCAACGTGGGGTCATCGGAAGAGGTGAGTATCAAGCAGTTGGCCGACAAGGTCGTCGAGCTGACGGGGAGCCGCAGCGCACAGGAATTCGTGCCCTATGAAGTCGCTTATGGCCGGCCCATTGAGGACATGATGCGGCGTGTGCCCAGCACGGAGCGGATTCGCCGTGCAATCGGTTGGCAGCCGAAGACGAGTCTGGACGAGACGTTGCGGTTCATCATTGCCGAACACCGTGGCGGTGCAGGGGTGAAGTAGAGGCACGGGAGGGCAGATCGCCATGCAGCAAAGCACTGGTTGCTGGGATTACCTGATCGTCACCGCCTCGAACGAGGCACAGGCCAAGGCGTACGAAGCGCAGTTGGCCGTCCGGCGGGAACTCGGCCTTCTCTGTGACGTGCGAGAGGCCATCGTCGTTGCGGACCCGGGTGGCAAACGGATCGGCAGCGGCGGCAGCACGCTGTATTGTCTGATGGAGGTCCTTCACAGACGGCTGGGCCGTGACGTTGCGAAATCAGGCCCGCGTCGCTGGGAAGAGGTGCTCGCGGGACTGCGAATCCTGATCGTCCACGCCGGAGGCGATTCGCGACGCCTGCCGGCGTACGGTCCGTGCGGCAAGATCTTCATTCCCGTGCCCGGCGAAAACGACAGTGCGGTATGTCTGACGCTTTTCGACCGGCAGTTGCCGACGTATCTGTCCCTGCCGGGCCCGGCGCCGGGTCAGGGCCAGACGGTGATCGTCTCGGGCGACGTTTTGCTTCGATTCGACCCGTCGGATATCTGTTTGACACGGCCGGGCATCACAGGTCTGGCATGTTACGCCAGTCCGGAGCAGGCGAGCCGGCATGGCGTGTTCTGCCAGAGGCCGACGAATGCAGAAGGCGGCGACGATTCATCTGTGTGCCTGTATCTCCAGAAGCCTTCGATCGCCGAGCAGAGGGCCCGCGGTGCGATCGATGCGTACGGGCAGAGCTGTCTCGATATCGGAGTGATGCATTTCGATGCGGCCACTGCCACTCGCCTGTTGCGGGTCTTCGGCGCTCGCCCCGATGCGACGGGTCGGCCGGCGCTCGCAGGCAGACGCGGCCGGGCGGTGTTGGATCGTGGGCTCGACTTCTACCGCGAGGTGTGTTGCGCGATGGGGACGCAGGCCAGCCTCGAAAGCTATATCCACTCGGCGAAGGACAGTGGCTCCAGATGGACCGACGCCATGCTGGCCGAGCTGTTCGAGACGCTCTCCGACATGCCGTTCAGCGTGCAGTTGCTCAAGCATTGCGATTTTCTGGACTTCGGCGCCAGCAGGGCGATCCTCACCAACGGAACGCGGCTGCTCCAGGAGGATCGCGGCCTCTCGTCCCTGCAGAGCTGCCTCGACATCAACAACGAGGTTGCCCCGTCAGCATCGGTGCAGGGGAGCAGGGGCTGGGTGGAGGGATGCCGGATCGCCTCGTCGCTGACGCTTAAAGGCGACAACGTGGTGGTGGGCGTCGATATCGATCGGCCGCTCGTCCTTCCGGCTGGGGCGTGCCTCGATATGATCGAAGGACGCGATCGCAATGGCCGACGGATCTGGTTCGTTCGCTGCTATGGGATCGACGACGCGTTCAAAGAACCCGCCGGTCACGGGGCGGTGTTCTGTGGCAAGGACCCTCTCGCCTGGCTCGCGGACGTTGGCGCCGCTCCGAAGGACGTGTGGGACCGGCACGTCGCCGTGAAGGAACGGAGCATCTGGAACGCACGTCTGTTTCCGGCGGTTTCCGCGCCGTCCGACTACCATCAGTGGCTGTGGATGCTCGATCCGGGCACGGCGTCGCTGGAGCAGCGCTCCGCCTGGCGAACGGCCGACCGGTACAGCTTCGAGCAGATTCTCGCGATGGCCGATCACGTCGCGTTCCACTGCCGTCGCAGTCGGCTCAGAGCCCGGCAGATAGGCGCTTCGTGGCGGCAGATCTTTCGGCCGGGCAGCGACTTCTCTTCGCGGGAACTGGCGCATCTGCTGGGGGGTGCCGCCGAGGCAGGCCGATGGATTACGGATATTCTGAAGGAAGCGTATCGCTATTGTGACGGCCGCGGGGACCGGGGCATGGCCTCGCTGGTTCTGTCCCGCATCTTGCACACGCTTGGATCTGCCGTGCGGATGCTGTACGACGGCCGTGATGTGCCCGCCGGCTCGGCGCTGGGCGACATCGAGAACGAATTGACACGAGCGCAGCGCGCGTGGCTGGAGTCTCTGGGGCTGTCTGACGCCGGCGACATCTCCATCGGGCAATGGGCCCGTCGGGCGCAAGAGGCCGCCTTCGAGGCACTGGAGCGGTCGATCGTCGCAAGTGGAATCGGCGAGACGGCCTCGCCACGCAGCGTGTTGCGCAGCGATGAGATTGTCTGGGCCCGCGCTCCGGCGCGGCTCGACGTCGGAGGCGGCTGGACCGACACGCCGCCCTACGCCCTCGAATACGGCGGGTGCGTGGTGAATGCGGCGGTGAATCTGAACGGTCAGCCGCCGATCCAGGCATATGTGCGCGTGATCGATGAGCCGGTCATCCGGATCGGTTCGATCGACCTGGGCGCGCGCATCGAGATTCAGCGATTCGACGATCTGCTCGACTATCGCAAGGCGACGGGCAGCTTCGCTCTGGCCAAGGCGGCGCTGGTGCTGTCGGGACTGGCGCCGCAACGGGCCGGCCGCGCGAAGGCAGGATCTCTGAAGAAGACGCTCGAAGCCTTTGGGGGCGGGATCGAATTGACGACGCTGGCGGCGATTCCAAAGGGAAGTGGCCTGGGAACATCGAGCATCATGGGCGCCGTGATCACCGCCGCGATCGCCCGCGCCGTGGGCAAAGACCTTTCGCGGCGGGAGTTGTTCCATCAGGTATTGCGGCTGGAGCAGGCTCTGACCACGGGCGGTGGCTGGCAGGATCAGATCGGCGGCGTCGTGGACGGCGTGAAGATGATTGTGGCACAGCCGGGCATGGTCCCGGATGCCAGCATCCATTATGTGCCATCGGATATGATAGACCCGATGTGTAATCATGAGTGCACGGTGCTGTACTACACGGGAATCACGCGGCTGGCCAAGAACATTCTCCAGCAGGTGGTGGGCCGGTACCTGGATCGCGATCGCGCGACGGTGGCCACGCTGTCGCACATCGGACAGACGGCGCGCGAGGTGATGGATGCGTTCATCCGCAAGGACCTCGTGCGCTTCGGGCGTCTGGTCGATACGGCCTGGCAGCTCAACAAGCAGTTGGACCCGAACAGCAGCAACGACGAGATCGAGGCCCTGTTGGCCCGCGTCCGACCGCACGTGCACGGGGCCAAACTCCTCGGCGCCGGCGGCGGCGGTTTCCTGCTGATGGTCTGCAAAACGCGCCGGGACGCCGAGACGGTTCGTCGGATGCTGGAGGCCGAGCCGCCGAACGAGCGGGCCCGCTTCTTCGATTACAGCATCAGCCACGAGGGGCTCGTTGTCACCGTCAGTTGACGGACGAGCCATTGCACTGATCGCCTTCATGTCAAAGACAACCACGCGCACCATGTTCGTCTACCTTGCCGTCTTCTGTGTGGCAGGGACCCTGTATGCGGTCAGTTGCGCGCCGGGGGCGTTGTGGCAGGACAGCGGTCTGATTCAGCTTCGCGTCTGGCACAACGACGTCGAGGGCTTCCTCGGCTTGGCGATTTCGCACCCGCTGTTTTATCTCGTGGCGATTCCGAGCAAGCTGATTCCGTTCGGTTCGTTCGCGCATCGCGTGAATCTCGTTTCGGCGTTGGCCGCAGCGGTGGCCGTGGCCAATCTGTATCTGCTGGTGCGGCTCTGGGTAGGGAAGGAGGTTCCTGCCCTGGTCGCGGCGGCGACGCTGGCCCTCTCGCACACGTTTTGGCAGCATGCAAGCATCGCCGAGACGTACACGCTCTGGACGGCGCTGTTTCTGGGCGAACTGATCGTGCTGCTGACATTCAGCCGGACGGGGCGCGTGCGATATCTCTGTGCCCTTGGCCTGCTCAACGGCCTGGCGGTCGCGGTCCACATGCTGGCCGTCATCCCGCTGGCCTGCTACGCCATACTCCTGGTCGTGATGGTTCTCAAGGGCAGGCTTCGCCTCTCAGACGTCGGGGTTGTTGTACTGCTGTGGATCGTCGGCGCGCTGCCCTATGAATTCCTGATTGTCCGCCGGATGCTTCAGAGCGGCGAGGTCCTCGCAACACTTGCGTCGGCGGCGTTTGGAGATCGGTGGCAGTCGGATGTGCTCAATACGGCTGTGTCGTGGCGGATCGTCAAAGAGAACGTGCTTCTGGTGGCCCTGAACTTCCCGACCCCGAACGTGCTGCTGCCTGTCATCGGAGGCTTCGCTCTCTGGAGGATGCGATCGGTGTCGGCGTTCCGCGGCATCCTTGCTGCCTTGCTGGCGCTGTTCTTTCTCTTTGCGTTTCGTTACACCGTTGCGGATCGCTATGCGTTCTTCATCCCGTTCTATGCCGTTGTGTGCGTCCTGACAGGTGCGGGGGTTCACTGCGTTTGCAAGCGCCTGCCGCACCCTGCGGTTGCCGCCGGCATCGTCGGCGCGGCCTTGCTGCCGGTTGCGGTCTACGCCGTCGCTCCGACTATCGCCCGGCGCGTGAACTTTGCGATCGGGACGCGGGCCGACCTCGCGGATCGCGACGACTACAGGTACTTTCTTCGACCCTGGAAGACGGGTGAAGACGGGCCGGCTCGCTTCGCTCGCAAGGCGCTGGACGCTGTCGGGCCCGATGCGGTGATCTACGCCGACACTACGACGGTGGCTCCGCTGCTTCTGGTCCAGGAGGTCGAGGGCCGGCGGCCCGATGTGAAAATCGTCACGGGAATCGTCAGCAGCAGGGGGGCGCCGCCGTACGATGCCGACTCATTCAAACAACTGCTCGAATCGCGTCCGACCTACGTGACTTCAAATCAGCCGGGCTATGCTCCGCGGTTCGTACTCGGCGGATACGACCTCCGCAGGACCGGTCCATTGTGGCAGGTCGTCGGACGACGCTGAAGTCTGATTGAGAGCGCAGCAGAACAGTCCCATGCATATCCAATCTACATCCGACAACCCGTTTGAGTGCGATCGCTATGCGTTTGCGTGGGAGCACGTGCCTGCCGGCGGGGTCGCCCATCTCGACTTCGGATGCGGCGATGGCCGGTTTCTTCGCGCGCTGAAGGCCAAGGGGATCAAGTGCCTCGTGGGCGTTGACGTCAGCCGCACAGCCATTGAGAAGGCCCAAGAAGCCTCCGGCGGACTCGAGATCATTCGTATCGCCCACGCAACGCCTCTGCCATTTCCGGACGGAACATTCTCGTCGATCAGCGTGCTGGATGTCCTCGAACACGTTGGTGAGCAGGAGCAATTGCTGGATGAGCTGCACCGGGTCCTGGCGGACGACGGCGTGCTGATCGTCACCGTTCCGGGTCGGCACGCGTTCTCATTTCTGGATATGGGTAATTGGAAGTTCCGATTTCCGCGATTGCACCACTGGTACTTTTGTCGGACGCACTCACAGGCCGATTATGAGAAACGATACGTCAGCAACCCCGATGGTCTGATCGGAGACATCGCGGCTACCAAGCGCTGGCACGAGCACTTCTCTGCGGCTCATCTGGCCCGGCTGCTGCGTTACAGCGGTTTCGACGCGGCAGAGTTCGACGGCTCCGGCCTGTTTCAGCGTGCGCTGAGGGCGGCGGACCTGCTCGTCGGCAAGGTCGGGCCGCTCCACGTGGCAATCGGCAAGTGCATCGCCTGGGATGCGAAGCGGTTTGCCTCGGCGAATCTCTTCTGTCTCGCGAGAAAGTCCGAAGCATCGCGCCTGGGTCATATCGACGAGATTCGAACGAAAGATGATACAGCCTGTCACAACCTCGAAGCGGCTGATCCACAACACGCTGTTCAACGTACTGCTGCTCGTCAGTAACGCGTTGATCGGCTTCTTTCTGATCCGGTTCTTTCTGGGCCGTCTCGGAGAGGCTCGGTACGGCGTGTGGGTGTTGGTCGGTTCGCTGTTTCGTTATCGCGGCATGCTGAGCCTGGGGCTCAACGGCGCGATCAACCGGCAGATCCCCGTCTGCCTGGCCAAGGGCGACGAGCAGGGCATTGCCAAGGTTGTCAGCACGTCGCTGTTCTTCTACTCGGCCCTGGGACTCGTGCTGGCGGCCCTGAGCGTTCTGCTCTATGCGAAGATCGGCGACTGGTTTGCGATCGAGCCCGAGCAAATCGAAGCAGCCGGAAGGCTCGTCTTGATCGTCGGTCTGACCTTCGCCATTTCCAGCCCGCTCCAGTTGACCACCGCTGTGCTCAGCGGTCTTCAACGCTATGGCGTCATCAGCATCGCGACACTGGTCGTTCTTGTGGTGCGGACCGTTCTGCTGATCGTCCTGTTGCTTCGTGGTTACGGCCTGCTGACGATGGGGCTCGTGTTCGGCATGAGCGAGATCGTCACGCGGCTGGTGCAGCATATCTTCATTCGACGCCTGCTGCCCAGAGTCTCTCTGTCACGGCAGAACATTGACCCCGTCCTGCTCAAAGAGATGCTCTTTTACGGGACCAATACGTTTCTCTATTCGATGGGCGGCCTGATCGTTTGCAAGGCGGGCGACCTCATCGCGGGGATCTTCCTCGACACTTCGGCGGTCAGCCGGTTCTCCGTCGCCAGCGCCGGCGTTCTGCTGTTGAGCCAGTTGCTCCAGGCGTTCACCGCCGCGATCAAGCCGGCCGTCAGTGACCTGGACACACGCGAAGAACACGCCACGGTCAAAGAGATCGCCTTCCTGACGCAGAAGTACAGCCTGCTGGTTCTCGTCCCGGCCGGCGCCTTTCTGATCGTGATGGGCCGGGAGTTCCTCCGCATCTGGGTGGGCCAGAAGTTCTCCGACCCGACCGTCATCGACTCGCTGGCGACGGTCCTGGCGATCCTGACGGCGGGGCATTGCCTGATGCTGGCCCAGCACAGCAACTTTCTGGTCCTCATCGGTCGCGGCGAGCACGGCGTCTTCGGAACCCTTGCTGCGGTCACGGCCATCCTTTGCGTCGGCGGCTCGATTGTCGCCGTGAGGGCTCTCGGCTGGGGCCTTGAGGGAATCGCCTGGTCCAACCTCGTTCCAATGGCAGTCGTATCGGGCCTTATCGTGCCGATCTACTTCAATCGGCGAATGAAGATCTCGACGCGGGAGAGTCTTGCCTGTGTCTGGTGGCCGGCCCTCAGAGGGAGTCTTCCGGCGGTTGCGATGATGGTCGCCTGGAAGACCCTCAGTCCACCGGCTTCCTGGCTCGGACTTCTTGGGGTGATCCTGGCCTCGGGCATGTTAACGTGTCTCTGCGGCTGGCTCTTCAGTGTGCAGCCGGCGGAGCGAAGACGGCTGTTGGCGGTTCTGCAACGCGGCCCCACGGAACCGTTGCCCGGCAACGATGTATGACGCGACGGCGACGCGATCCGTGAAGGAGGATTGCAGGCCAATGGGCTCTGAGGGTATCATCAACGAGATATGTCGATGCAAACGTCAGATCGTGAAGGCGAACGTCGGACGCCGGGTACGGCAGGAGGCCGTCGGACCGGTCGAATCGAGCGCATCCATTCGCCAGGCGCCGCCAGGGCAAGCCGGGCCGATCGCGCCGGTTCTGAAGACTCCGCCGGACGAATGACGCGCAAACGGCCGACAATTCAATGGGTCGTCCGACGTGGTCTGTGCACCGGCTGCGGCGCGTGCGTGGGGGTGTGTCCCGCCGGTGCCCTGACGATGCATATCGACGGCAGGCAGGGCGGTTACGTCCCGAGAATCGACAAGACCATGTGTACGCGATGCGGACTGTGCGTGGACGTCTGTCCGGGCCACACGGTCGATTTCGAGGGCCTGGGCCGGCGGCTTTTCGGCGACATTCCGGAAGACATCGTCCTGGGTCGATACCTGGGCTGTTACGTCGGTTGCGCCGCCGACAAAGACATTCGTTATGACAGCGCCTCGGGCGGGCTCGTCACGGCGCTGCTGATATTCGCTCTGGAGCGGGGGCTGATCGATGGGGCCCTCGTCACGCGGATGCGGGCCGACAAGCCGCTGGAGCCCGAGCCGTTCATCGCTCGAACGAGGCAAGAGATCCTCTCCGCGGCGCGATCGAAGTACTGTCCCGTCGCGGCCGACGTCGCGCTTCGGGAGATCCTCAGGTCGCAAGGGCGGTTCGCCGTCGTCGGGCTGCCGTGCCACATCCAGGCCCTGCGCAAGGCCGAGCAGCAGATCGAATCGCTGCGCGAGCGCATCCGGTATCGGATCAGTCTGGCGTGCAGTCTGGACTTCAGCTTTCGCGGTACGCTTCGGCTGCTTTGGACCCTGCGCATACCGCCCGCCTCGGTCACGAGGCTTGAGTATCGCGGCCGGGGCTGGCCGGGAACCATGCTCATCGGCCGCAGCGACGGCACCGAAACACGTCTGCCTCTGGCGGATTGCCGCAACAGGCTTGGGCCCTTTTCGCTGAGGCGCTGCACGCTCTGCAGCGACTTGACCGGCGAGCTGAGCGATCTGTCCTGCGGCGATGCGGGGTTGCCCGAGTTGGTCGAAAAAGACAAGCTCGGCAGCTCGTTTGTCCTGACCCGAACGCCCGAGGCCGAGGAACTGCTCGAATCGGCTGCGGCGGAAATGGCGGTCGAGTTATCGGAGCTGGACGTTCGCGAGCTGAAGGCCGTCCAAAGCTTTGCAATCTTCAAGAAACGCAGACTCCGCGCCAGGATGTCGCTGTTCCGCTGGACGGGCCGAAGCGTTCCGCGATACCGCCAGAAGCTTCTGCCGCCTGCCCGGGGCGATTGCCGCAGTTCAATCAAGTTCTACCTCGCACGCTACGCCCTCTCCGGCCACAGGCCGATTCTTCGCCGGCTCTTTCATGTCGCGGGCCTTTTGAAACGAAAGAACAGGCAGGGACCGGCCGCTCGGTAGAGCCGGTCCCGGATGCTCTGCCTGCGCCCGCGCAGGCGCGTCACAAAGCTCCTTTATGTACGCGACATATTTCGAAGACGTGAACTACGATGGCTTGCTGTTCGAGCCCGAGGAGCGGACGTCGGACATTGTGCTTCCGCCCGCCATGAACGCGCTACTTGTGGCGCTGTGGCTGGCGGTCTGCGCGATCGGATTTGCGATCGTCTTCTGGGGCCGCAACCCCATCGCCGGCGGCCTGGTGATCGCCGTGCCCACCTTCCTCGGCATGCTCCTCAAGCCGACGTTTGCACTGTGTATTCTCATGCTGGTCCTTCCCACCGGTGCGGGCGTCGGATTCGGTCACGGGTTCAGTCTCGATCGGGGTGTTGGGGTCGCCTTGGCGGTGAGCTTTCTGCTGAATGTGATGCTGACCCGACCAGGGTTGCGCGTCCGACACAAGTCCCTGTGGGTGGCGGCGGGACTGAGCGCGTGGATCTTCGTCGCATCACTGCCACAGCCCTACCTCTCGATGGAGGTGATGCGGGCCTTTACGCAGCTCCAGTTGGTCGCGCTGATTCTGATCGCCTACTGGATCCTCGAAACCAACCGCGAGACGACCTTTCTCTGGGCCTTGCGATCGTATGTTATCGGGATGCTCGGCACGACGGTCCTGGCTTTCAAGACGGGGGCGGCAATCCGCGCCGTGCACGAGACGCGTGACACCCGGTACGCCGCGACGCTCGGAAGCGCGATCGATGCGAACATGCTCGCGGCGCTGACGGCCCTGGCGTTCCTCTCGGCGGTCTATCTCTTCGCCCGCGACCGGAGCCTGCTGTGGCGGGTTCTCTATCTCGTGGCGAT
>JAAYBA010000566.1 GCA_012719085.1 Planctomycetota bacterium | reverse complement strand
TGGCGGTGGACCAGGCCAACGTGCTGAGTGACCTGCCCCGTGATCCCTCTGCAACCGAGTGTCAGGTGATCCGCGTCTTCGCCAAGGCGCTCTATCACGTCACCGCCACGCGGCCGGTGGACCCCAACTGGGACAAGCGGGGACGGGACGTCCAGCAGTACGAATTACGAGTGCAGCGGATGGACGTACGATTCGACGATCGGCTCAAAACCCTCTACGACGACGCCATGAGCCGGGGGTTGTGGAAGGGCACCGTCGCCGTGCACGACCGCGCCGAGTATTGGACCGAGGGCGTGCTGGCCTACTTTGACGCGGTGGGCCAGGGCGTCTGCCCCAACGATGCCGCCGCTCCGATCGCGACGCGCGAGGCCCTGAAGGCCTACGATCCCGGCCTGTTCGAGCTCGTCGAAACGACGATGGCCTACAAGGGCAAGGTCGATTGGCGTCGTGCGCCTTGAAACGGCGGCTATCTGGGGTACACTGTGGGTATGGATGGGTGTGGTGAAGAAACGGACTGAGAACATCGACAGAGCTATGGACTAAAGGAGCGGCGATCATGACAGAGCGAACCCGACGACAGTTCTTGCGGGACTCGATGTGGACCACAGCGGCAATGATCTCGGCCGCACCGATGATCGGCGCCGCCCGGGCGCAGAACGCCGGCGCCAACGACAAGCTCTTGTGCGCCGTGGTCGGCTGCAAGAGTCGCGGCGGCAGCCATATCAGCGCCTTCTCCGGCCGTAAGGACTGCGAGATCGCTTACATCGTCGATATCGATGAGAAGGTCGGCCAGGACTGCTGCAGTGCCCTGGAGAAGAAGACGGGCAAGCGGCCCAAGTGGGTCAAGGACATGCGCGAGGCGTTCGACGACAAGTCGCTCGACATCGTCTCGACGGCAACGCCGAACCACTGGCACGCGCTGTGCGGCGTTTGGGCGATGCAGGCGGGCAAGGACGTCTACATCGAAAAACCCATCAGCTACGACGTCGCGGAGGGAGCCGCCCTCGTCGCTGCGGCGAAGAAGTACAAACGCATGTGCCAGGTCGGCACGCAATGCCGTTCGAATCCGGCGATCCAGAACGCGATGAAATTCCTCGCCGACGGCGGCATTGGCGAGGTCAACTTCGCGCGGGGGCTGTGCTACAAACGCCGGGACTCGATCGGGGCGCTCGGTGACTACGAAATCCCCGGTGAGGTGGACTTCAATCTTTGGAGCGGACCGGCCCCATACACATCGCCCAAGCTGACCCGTCCGCGATTCCACTATGACTGGCACTGGCAGCGGCTCTATGGCAACGGCGACTCAGGCAACCAGGGACCGCACCAGACCGACATCGCCCGCTGGGGGCTCGGCATCAATCGCCATCCCAACAGTGTGATCGCCTACGGCGGCCGCCTCGGCTATCAGGCCGAACGCAACGATCCCGCCTACGTCGATGCGGGCGACACGGCCAACACCGAGATCGCCATCTACGACTACGGCGACAAGTGCATGGTCTTCGAGACGCGAGGCCTGTCTGTGGACAACTCCGCCGACATGGAGATCAACACCATGTTCGACAGCGTCAAGGGCAACAAGATCGGCGTGATCTTCTACGGGACCGACGGCTGTCTCGTCCAGCGGACCTATTCGCATTGCGTTGTCTTCGACCTCAAGGGCCAGGTCGTCAAAGAGTTCAAAGGCGGCGGCGATCA
>JAAYBA010000565.1 GCA_012719085.1 Planctomycetota bacterium | reverse complement strand
CGCCCCACTGCGAACGCCCGAGCCAGAGGTTGTTGTCGATGAACTCGTTCAGCATGGCCGGGGCCTTGTAGGCGCCGATGATCGTGCCGTTGATGTACACCTTGACGATGCCGGCGATATCATCATGCACCTGCGTGATCAGAACCTCTTCGCCGGCGGCCAGCTTGCCATTGTCCGTGACCGGCAGGATGCTGTCGCGGCCGAGGCGACGATACTCCACCTGCAGAACGCGGCTGCCGTTGTCCGGGCAAACGCAGAACCACGTCGTCTGGTCGCCACCGTTCGAGACATCCTCGCCACCGTTGGAGGTGCCCATGTCGTAGACGCGCTGCCAGATGGAATCGGTGCCGTCCCAGGTGGTCCAGCATTCGAGCGTCATCTGCGTCAGCGGCGAGATCAGCCCGTTGGGCAGGTCGATGTAGTCACCGGCCGCCGCAGTGGACGAATTCTGCGAGCCATCGTTCGCCAGAGTCGCCTGGCCGTCGGCGATGACCGCCGCGCCCGTGCCGTTCATCAGCGTCGCATCGGCGCCGCCGACCACGTCCGGAATCGTCACGCCGTCGGCGCTCTCATCGAACGTCCAGCGGTGGATCAGGCCAACCTGCACGTCGAGGAACAGCAGCGGCGAAGTGGTCGAGCCATTCTCGTTGGTCACGACGCAGTAGTAGTACCCTTCGTCGTCGATTGTGGCACCGGCGACGTTGAGGACCGCATCCACGCCCTCGGGCAGCGCAACGTCATTGAGGACGAAGCCCATCATGACGACCTTCTCTCGGTACCACTGATAGCTCAGTTCGCCTGCGGCCGCACTGGTGGCCTCGCAGATCAACTGGGCATCGCCGCCCGGAGCGACCGCTGCGCCCTGGGCCTTGGCGATCACCGGCCGCCCGTGCAGGGTGGTCAGGCTCCAGACCTGGCCGGCCTCGCCGTTGGTGTCAACGCGCCAGTAGTAGGTGGTCTCGAAATCGAGGCCGTCGCCCAGACTGCCGGCATTGACCGACGTCTCGGCGATCCCGTCGGCGATCAGTTCCATCGCCTCCGGATCGGCGCCGAAATACACGCTGTAGCTGGGCTCTTCGATGGTGGCCGGAGCGCCCCAGCTCAGGACCGCGTCCACGATGCCCGTGTCGCCATCGGCGGGGTTCGGCTTGTTGGCCTTGCTCGGGTGCGTCGCGTAGGTGACGTCATCCGGCAGCACGATGATGCCTTCGATTCCCGGGCCGGCCACGCCGATCGCCAGGTTGTCGCCGCCGGTGCCTTCCTGCATGACCGCCCAGAACGCGATGAGCTGGCCTTCGGTCAGCGACATCGGCTCGGACTTCTGGCTGGCCAGCGCAGCCCAGTCCTGCGAGCCGGTCCAGCCGTCCACGTAGGCGACCTGCACGGCGTCGGCCATGTTCTCGTTCTGGCTGACATACAGCCTGCTGGAGTCGTCGCTGGCGACGTAGAAGGTGTACTCGCCGTCCGCGGGCGCCAGGGCGTAGCCGCTCACCTTGGCGACGTAGTTGTCGGCAATGTCAACCCACGTCGGCTCGGCCATGATGTCCACCTGATCGGCGGGGGTGTCGCCCTGGACCAGAGCGATGGCGGCGTCGATGCTCGCACCACCCCACCAGATCTCGCGCAGCACGTCGGCGGATGAAACCGTCGAGAGCATCAGACAGGCCACGATTGCTACTAAGGTTACTTTCCTCATCTTTGATCCTCCTGGAACATTTGACATTTCAGTTCACGCTGCACTACGTCCCACGTACAATCCGCAGCACATTCGATGTTGACCGTCGTTCGGTTGCCACCTCCTTCCCATCCCGCGTCTTGGGTCCGATACCCGCAGAAACGTTCACACAGCCGAGCCGGGAACCGAGGTCCTTCGCCGAGCGAAACCGCTCCCGACCGAAATGGTCGGATTGTCCCAAAGAAGGAGCGCATCGCTGCGATCGAGGGACGTGCTGAAGGTAGCTCTTCTGTGTTGTGAAGGAATTGTCCGATGCAACCTCCTCCAAGGGGCATCGGCCGCCAAGCGGCCGTTGGACCCGCGATAAGCACTCAGTTGTTTCCGAGGACCCAGTCCACTCTCCGGCGTGTGGCCAACCGCCGGGCTGGAAGGGATTGATGTTAACCCATTACACTGCAAGTGTTTACTTGTTCTTGTGTCGTGGTTTGGACAGTCCCTCGGATCGTGTACAAACCAACAGCACCACAGCGGGGCTGCGTTCAGACTGCCGAATAGGATGTTACCGCAGGTCGAATGAGTCAAGCCTACCATAAGCGACCTTCCCGTTCAAGCAAAAACTGCGGCAAAGAAAGCGGGGCAGATTCGGTTCCCTTGCGTCTGCTTCGCGGCGGCCTGGATTTTCTCGGACTCTCT
>JAAYBA010000564.1 GCA_012719085.1 Planctomycetota bacterium | reverse complement strand
TAGGTAGGTTCCTGCCAGGTCCAGGAGGAGGTCTTGTCATTTCGACCAAGAGCTTGCCCCTTCAACGGCGTTCAGGGCAGGCTCTGAGCGAAGTCGAATGGGGCGAAGCCCGCACGGAGTAATCTGGTCGAGGATACGGCAATGTCCCATTCGCAGCCAGACTCCTCCACTGCCCCATTCGACTTCGCTCAGGGCTGAAGGCTGCGCTCCGGTCGGAATGACAAAGTCGTAGCACCCCCGTGAAGATCTACCTGCAAACGTGAAGTGCACCCCTCTTTGTCGCACGCACCCATCACGTATGGCGGGGACGCGCGACGTGCGGATATGCCCTCGCGGGCACACTACAAACGGGCGCTGCAGGGCATTGCGGCGCGGGGCGTTCGGCGGTATAGAGAACGGGCAGATTTCGACAACACAATGCAAGGAACCGATGATGAAGTATGAATACCTCCATCCGCGCGACGAGCTGGTGCTGACGATGCAGCGGATCTACCGGTACAAGATGACGACGACCTCGGGCGGCAACCTGTCGATTCTCGACGAGAACGGCGACATCTGGATCACGCCGACGGGCGTGGACAAGGGGACGCTGACGGCCAACGACATTATGTGCGTGCGTGCGGACGGTCGGGTCGAGGGTCTGCACCGGCCGAGTTCGGAGTATCCGTTCCACAAGGCGATCTATGCGATCCGGCCGGACCTCAAGGCGATCGTCCACGCGCATCCGATGGCGCTGGTGGCGTTCAGCATCGCGCACAAGGTGCCCGACACGCGGCTGTTCCACCAGGCGTGGCGGTCGAATGGGACGGTGGCGTTCGCGCCGTACGGCGTGCCGGGCAGCGAGGACCTCGGACGCAAGATCGCGCAGAAGTACGCCGAAGGGTTCGACAGCGTCATCCTCGAAAACCACGGCGTCTGCTGCGGCGGCCAGAACCTGCAGGAGGCCTTCGGCAAGTTCGAGACGCTCGAGATGTGCTGCAAGGTGCTGATCAAGGCCCACACGCTCGGCGAGCCGACGTACCTGACCGACCAGCAGTTACAGCTTCAGGGCAAGAGCGACGTGCCGCTGGAGGCGTTCGAGTACGATCCGAGCATGATGACGATCCACGAGAAGGAGCTGCGCAACCAGATCTGCCGGTTCGTCGAGCGGGGCTATCGGCAGCGGTTGCTGACGATGACGACGGGGACGTTCTCGGCGCGGATCGACGCGGAGAAGTTTTTGATCACGCCGTACCCGCTCGACCGCCACGCCGTGCTGCCCGAGGAGATCGTGATGATCCGCAAGGGCAAGAAGGAGTTCGGCAAGCACCCCAGCCGGGCCGTTCTGTCGCACAAGGCGATCTACGACGCCCACCCCGACGTGATGGCGATCGTCAACGCCTGCCCGCTCAATGCGATGGCCTTCAGCGTCTGCCGCCAGACCATCGACACGTACACGATCCCCGAAAGCTACGTCTTCGTACGCGAGGTGGGTCTGCTGCCGTTCGAGACGGTGTACAACGACTTCGCCCGGCTGACGCGGACCCTGACGTTGCAGAGCCCGGCGGCGGTGCTGGCCAACAACGGCGTCATGGTCGTCGGCGACAGCGTGCTGGCGGCGTTCGACAAGCTCGAAGTGCTCGAGTGTTCGGCTGAGGCGGTGCTCGACGCCCAGCCCATCGGCGGCCACGTCGCGATGAGCCGGCAGATCATCGACGAGCTGATCGAGGCGTTCGGCCTGCAACCGCCGCCAC
>JAAYBA010000563.1 GCA_012719085.1 Planctomycetota bacterium | reverse complement strand
TTCGCGGTTTGGCTTTGTTTGGACTGGCCGAGGTGGCGATGGCGCAACAGGATGTACCCGCGGCCGTCGCGGCATGGGGACGTCTGGCGGCCGATGTGACATTGCGGCGGTTCCATCGTGACGCGGCCAGGCGGCGGATTGTCGAGGCGAAGCGCCTCCGGGAGGGGTTGCCTGCTCGCGACCCGGCAGCCTATCGGGAGCCGCCGCGAGTGCTGCCCGGGCCCGGCAAGGTCTTCTATGTCACGCCGATGGGCGACGATGCTGCCGACGGCTCGCGAGAGAGGCCGTTTCGCACTCTGGAAAGGGCCTGCGACGCGGTGCGATCATTGAAGCGGTCCAGCGGTGGAAAACTGCCCACGGGCGGCGCGAAGGTCGTGGTTGGTGCCGGCGAGTATCCTTGGGATCGGACGTTGGAGCTGACCGGCGAGGACTCGGGTACCGGCGAGGCGCCTGTGGTCTATGAGGGGCCGGCCGAGGGGACGGCCGTCCTTCGCGGCGGGGTGCGGGTCACGGGGTGGAAGCAGATCTCGGACGCCGCTGTTCGCGAAAAGCTGGATGCGTCGGTTCGCGATCGCGTGTTGCAAGCCGACCTCAGGACCCTGGATGTGGACGACTGCGGTGATGCGACGGCGCTGCGTCGTCAGCCGGAGCTGTTCGTGGACGGCAAGCCGCAGACGCTCGCCCGCTGGCCGAATGAGGGCTTTGTCAAGACCGGCGAAATCCTCGGCACAGATACCTTCAAGGTCTGGAACACGATCGAAGGCTGCCGCGATGGGAAGTTTCGCTACGTCGAGGATTGGCCGAGCCGCTGGCTCGATGAACCCGACGTGCGGCTCTATGGCTACTGGTTCTGGGACTGGTTCGAGGAGTATCAGACAGTCACCTCGATTGATGCCGATGAGAAGACGTTTACACTGGCCCGCCCCTACTCCAATTACGGCTACCGCAAGGACCAGCGTTACTTCGCGTTGAACGTCTTTCGTGAACTCGACGCCGAAGGCGAATGGTATCTCGACCGCCAGGCGGATATCGTCTACTGGCTGCCGCCACAGGGACTCGACGTATCAAAGGCCGAGGTCGTTCTGAGTGTATTCGACCGGCCCTTCATCGCATTGGCGGACGTCGAGCACGTGGTGGTTCGCGGCCTGACGCTTCAGGAAGGGCGCGGCGACGGCATCCACGTCCGTGACGGGGCCGAATGCCTCGTCGCCGACTGCACGCTCCAGCGGTTCGGAGGCGACGCGATCGTCGTCGAAGGCGGTCTGCATCACGGCATCTTCAACTGTACGATGCGCACGCTCGGCTGCGGCGGGATGCGCGTGGCCGGCGGCGACCGCCGGAGCCTGACGGCGGGCCGGCACTTCGTCGAGAACTGCATCGTCTCTGACATCTCGCGCCTGAAGCGCACCTACGCGCCGGCCGTTCATCTCGACGGCTGTGGCAACCGCATCGCCCACAACCTCTTCGAGGACATTCCATCGTCGGCGATGCGGATCGAGGGCAACGATCACCTCATCGAACTGAATTGGATCCGCAACGTCGTGCGGGAATCGGACGACCAGGGTGGGCTCGACATGTTCGGCAATCCGCTCTATCGTGGCGTCGTGATCCGCTGGAATCGCTGGAGTGATATCCGGGGCGGCACGCAGCACGGCGCCGCCGGCGTTCGCCTGGACGATATGATCTCGGGCGTCGCCATCTATGGGAACGTTTTTGAGCGATGCGGCGCGGTCCACTTCGGCGGCGTCCAGATCCACGGCGGCAAGGAGAACCTCGTCGAGGGCAACCTGTTCGTCGATTGCCTGGCCGGACTGACCTTCAGCCGATGGGGCGAGTCGCGCTGGCTCGAAGCGGTCGAGCGATTTCTGCCCCAGGCCGGCGAGCCGGCCTATACGAGCCGCTATCCTGAGTTGGCCAATCTCAAGAGCCAAGCCAACGTCAACATGATCGGGCGTAACCTCTTCGCCCGGTGCGAGAGCGTCTTCCAGCGCGACGGCGGCGTTCAAAGGACGGCCCTCAACGCGATTGCCGACGGGGCTTTGGCGGTTCAGATCGCTTCCGGCGGCAAGTCGCCCGCCGCTTCCGGCCCGTTGCGGTCGGTCCTTTTCGAGCCGATCCCTGTCGATGAGATTGGTCCGTACAAGACGGATCGCCCATAGAGGGCACGGTCGGCAGGATTTTTGCTCAGATGACGCGGTCCTATTGCCGATAATCCATTGGCTGCACTGATTTTGCGGTAGTTTGCAGAAAGCGGGGTCCTCACATTATG
Organism: Planctomycetota bacterium; assembly: GCA_012719085.1. GTDB lineage: Bacteria > Planctomycetota > Phycisphaerae > Sedimentisphaerales > Anaerobacaceae > Anaerobaca. The sequence goes on along the minus strand of JAAYBA010000563.1, from coordinate 2,188 downwards.
ATAGGGGCCCATAACAACCCAATGCCTGTGCAATAGGATAGCGCTGAAGTGACACAAGACAGAGGTCAACCCGAACTGTCGGTGGTGGTGCCGCTGCTCGACGAACGGGACAATCTTCGCCCGCTGTACGACCAGATCAAACAGGCCATCGACGGACGCTATGCATACGAGATCCTCTTCGTCGACGATGGAAGCACTGACGGCGGCTTCGAGATTCTGACGGAGTTCCACAGCACCGATCCCCACGTGCGGGTGATTCGGTTCCGCAAGAACTTCGGCCAGACGGCGGCGCTGAGCGCCGGTTTCGCCCACGCCAGAGGGGACGTGATCATCGCGATGGACGCCGATTTGCAGAACGACCCGGCCGACATCCCCATGCTCGTCGCCAGGCTCCACGAGGGCTATGACGTTGTCAGCGGCTGGCGCAAGGAACGGCACGATAAGGCTTTGACGAGGCGGTTGCCGTCACGCATGGCGAACTGGTTGATCTCGACGATCACCGGGGTCAAGCTGCACGACTACGGCTGCACCCTCAAGGCGTACCGGCGGGAGGTGCTGGCCGAGACGAAGCTCTACGGCGAGATGCACCGATTCATCCCGGCGCTGGCCAGTTGGAGCGGGGCCCGAATCACCGAATGCGTGGTCAATCATAGGCCCCGAACGGCGGGGGTGGCCAAGTACGGACTGGCGCGCACGTGGAAGGTCATCCTCGATCTGATTACGGTCAAGTTCCTCGGCTCGTTTTCTACCAAGCCGATCTACATCTTCGGCGGTCTGGGCGCCCTGACGACTGTGGGAGCAATCCTCTCCGGCCTGATGGTCCTATATCAAAAGTTCATCGCGTCATACCATCTGGCGATGAATCGCAACCCGCTCCTGGTCCTGACGGCCATGTTGATCACGGCGACGATCCAGTTCATTCTGATGGGCCTGCTCGCCGAGCTGCTCGTGCGGACATACCATGAGTCCCAGGGTCGACCGACCTATGTCATCCGAGAGGTCCTCGACGCATCGGGTGCTGTGGAGAAAAGTGAATGAGCAAGATCCCCAAGCGAAGCAAACCTCTCCGCGGACGCTCGGCCCACGTGAAGGACAAGCCGCATCTTCTCGACGACAGTCGGATGTGGTACGTTCTGACTGCCGGTCTGATCCTCGTTCTGGCGGGCGTGCCGTTTGGTCTGGGCAAGCATTTCGAGTTCAACAGCCCTGAGCCATTCGACGGAGGGGCCTATCTGTACTCGGCCCAGCGCGTTCTGTCCGGGGCGCGGATCGGTGCGGAGGAGAAGCCCAGCGCCCAGGCTGGAACGCTCCTGGTGAACATGCTGGCGGTGCGGCTTTGGGGTTTCAAGGATATCGGACCCAAGGTCCTTCAAATGGTCTTTCAGGCCGCCGCCCTGGTCTTCATGTTCGTCACCATGCGCCGGCTCTTCGGAACGCTGGCGGCCGCCATCGGGGTCATTATCGCTTCTGTCTACCTCTCGGCGCCGCTGATCGCCAAATACGGCAACGTCAAAGAGCAGTTTATGATTGCCTTCATGATCGTGGGCGTCTGCTGCTTTGTCTTCTATCGCCTGACGGGCCGATGGTGGTGGCTGCTTCTGGCGGGCGCAACGCTGGTCTGGGGTCCCATGTTCAAGCAGACAGGCCTGTCGGCCATCGCCGCGACGGGGCTATTCGTATTGCTTCAGCCGGTGCTGCGCCGCGAGAGCTGGAAGAAGGCGGGCAGGGACCTTGTGCTGATGACGGCCGGGGCGCTGGTGGTCCTGGTTCCGATCCTCGGCTGGTACGCGAGCATGGGATCGCCCGTGGGTTTCTGGCCCTATTCGTTTCTTTATGGGCCGCTGCTTCCGACGGCCAGTTCTTCGGAAGCGGCGGCGAGCGAGCCGCAGGCATCACAGGCGGAGCCGGAGGCAACTGTGGTCGCGAAGCCCGCGAGCGGTCTAGTCTTGCGGTTCCTGCCGGGCTATGTCCGCCACAGTTGGGAAGCCCTCGGTCCGGCGGCGCGAAAGGAAGCGTTTCTGCGCGTGCTACGCTACTATCGTTTGCTGATCCTGCCGATCCTGCTGGCGCTGGCGGCAATTGTGGCTCGTTTGATCGTGCTCGTGCGTTGCAGAGGCAAGGCGAAGAAGCCGCCAACGCAGGACGATCCGGGGCGGTTCGTGCCGCTCTTGGCGGTCTGGTGGTTCCT
>JAAYBA010000562.1 GCA_012719085.1 Planctomycetota bacterium | reverse complement strand
GTCCTGACCTCGCATCACCAGGCGAAATTCGCCGAGTGGCTCGGCCTCGACGTCGTGGCGACCTTCGTCGGCAGCGACGCGGAGACCGTCGGCCACATCGATCACTGCCTGCAGCAGGCGGCCGGACGGCAGGTGCGTTTCGTCATCGCCAACCAGCAGGAAGGCACGGGCCTGGCGCGGGCCCTGGCCGAGCGACTTAGCGCCCAGGCGGTGGTCTTCAACAACTTCCCGCCGCAGGTGACCGAGGGGCCGGCGTTCGATGCGTTGCTTCGCAGCAACGTCGAGCGTCTGCTTGAGGCCGGCGTCCGATGACGGGCGGGTCGCTGAGTCTCTCGCAGATCAGCGTGCGGCGGAGCGGCCGTACCATCCTCTCGATCGACCATCTGACGATTCCGGCCGGGGCTTTCGTCGGGATCATCGGTACCAACGGCGCCGGAAAGACCACCCTGCTTAAGACCTGCGCCGGCCTGATCGCACCGGCCCAGGGAACCGTGACGATTGACGACGTCGATCTCGGACGGCTGGGCCCGTGGGCCAGGTGCCGGCTCCGCAAGCGCATCGGTTACATTCCGCAATCGACCGAATACAACGCCGAGCTGCCGTTCACCGTTCGCGAGGTGGTCGCGATGGGCCGGACCAGTCTGAAACCTCTGTTGGTCCGTCTGGACCGCCAGGATCACGCGGTCGTCGATCGTTGGATCGATACGCTCGGGCTCGGCGGCCGGTGCGACCAGACGTTCCGAAGTCTCTCCGGCGGAGAGCAGCAGAAGGTGCTCATCGCGCGGGCCATGGCCCAGGAACCCGAGATCCTGATGCTCGACGAGCCCTGCGCCAATCTCGATTTCAACTGGAAGCACCAGATCTCCGAGATCGTCGAGCGGCTCTACCGGCAAACGGATGTCACCGTCCTGATGGTCTCCCATGAGACAGGTGTCCTGCCGCCGGCATGCGAGCGGATCGTACTGTTTCGCGAGGGTCGGATCATCGCCGACGGGACGCCCGACGCGGTGCTCTCGACCGAGGTGCTGCGGCGTGCCTACGACGGAGCGTTCCGGGTGGTGGTGGCCGAAGGGCGACGCTACACCGTCAACGCCGAGAGTGAGGGCGACCGATGAGCGTTCTTCTGGGCCAGTTCAGTCTTGCGATCGACCCGTTCTTCTACACAGTGATTGCCGCCGGCGCCATCGCCGGGGCCAGTTGCGGGCTGCTGGGCGCGTACATCGTCGCATTGCGGCTGCCGTTCATCGGCGTATTCATCTCGCACACCGCGATGGCCGGGACGATCTTTGCCTACCTCTTCGGCCTGAACCCGACGGTCGGGCCCGTAGTGGTCTCCACCATCGCCGCGATGAGCCTGGCCGGCATCCGCCCGGGCCGCTCGCGACTGGACCCCAATGTAGCGCTGGGCATCCTGTTCTCGCTGATGCTGGGCCTGACGTTCCTCGGGATCGGCCTGACGCAGGACAGCCGCACCGAGATCCTCGGTCTGCTCTGGGGCAGCATCCTGTTCGTACGCGGCGAGAGCGTCGTCGTCATCGGCGTGGCGGCCCTGGCCCTGGCGGCCTTCGCGATCCTGTTCAACAAGGAGCTGAAGGTCCTGCTGTTCAGCCGGACCATCGCTTCGGCCACCGGCGTGCACGAGACCTTCGTCTACGCCCTGTTCCTCGGCCTGTGCGGGATCATCCTGGCGGTCAACCTGCCGCTCGTCGGCGGGCTGATGATCTTCAGCCTCATCACCAATCCCGCCGCCGC
>JAAYBA010000561.1 GCA_012719085.1 Planctomycetota bacterium | reverse complement strand
TCGTCCATCTGCCCGCGATACACGAGGTCGCGGTCGCCGTCGAAGACGAAAAAATCCGGCGTACACGCCGCGCGGTAGGCCTTGGCAACCTCCTGCGTCTGGTCGTACAGATACGGAAATGTGAATCCCTTCTGCCGGGCGAACTCGGCCATCCTCTCGGGCCGGTCGTCGGGATAGGCCCGAACATCGTTGGCGTTGATCGCGATGAAAGCGACTCCCCTGTCGTGGTAGTCTCTCACCAGATCGACGAGGCCGTCGATCACGTGCTTGACGAACGGGCAGTGGTTGCACATGAACACCACAACCAGAGCCTCGGCCTCGCTGAAATCGGACAGAGAGACGATCTTGCCCTCCGTGTCGGGCAGGCTGAAGTCCATCGCCTTGGTACCCAACGGCAACATCGTTGAAGCGGTAGCAGCCATAGCGAACCTCCTATGCAATAGACGAACGGCAGACTCTCCGTGTCTATATGCAGCCGCCGGAAGATTGTTCATCTCGCGTCGGGCAGGCCCTTCTATGACGAGATCCGCAACGCAATCTTCCCGAATTGCCTACCCGCCTCCATCTTCGCCATCGCCTGACGCGCCTCGTCCAGGGGGAAGACCTCATCGAGGACGGGCCGGAGCCGGTTGACAGCCACGGCCCGAAGCATCTGCCGGAAATCCTCGTCCGAGCCCATCGTCGAGCCGAGGATCGTCAGTTGATTCCAGTAAAGGGCCCGCAGGCTTGTCTCGGCGTCCGGGCCGGTCGTGACGCCGCAGAGAACGATCCGCCCGGCCCGCCGGACACAGGCGAAATCGAGCGGCCACGTGGCGGCCCCGACGCTGTCGACGGCCACATCAACGCCTCGCCCGCCCGTGATTTCCTTGACGCATTCAACGACATCCTGGTGCCGATAGTTGATCGCATGATCGGCGCCGAGCCGTTGCGCGCCGGCGAGCTTGTCATCGGACGACGAGGTCACGATCACCTCGGCGCCAACCAGCTTGGCGAATTGCAACGCACAAAGGGCCGCCCCGCCACCGATGCCGTGAATCAGGACGGTCTCGCCCGGCTTGACTTGCGCCCGCGTCATCAGCATGCGCCACGCCGTGACGGACGCGAGCGACAGCGTTCCAGCTTCATCCAGGGCCAGATGCGCCGGCTTGGGCCACAAATTCCGGGCCGGCACCGCGACACGCTCAGCAAACGTCCCCGGCCGGCTCAGACCCATGATTCCAAACGAGGGACATTCGCTCTGCTGACCGCGGGCGCAGAACTCACAATGGCCACAGCTCAGTCCCGGATTGACGATGACTTCGTCGCCGACTTTGACGTTCTCGACGCGCTCGCCAAGCTCGTCCACGACACCGACGGCATCGGACCCCAGCACATGCGTGCCGCTCAGCGCCGCGCCGGGCCGGCCCTTGCGGACCCAAATGTCCAGATGGTTCAGCCCGGCGCACGTAACCTTCAGAACAGCTTCTCCCCCGCCCGGCTTCGGATCGGGGACATCCTCGATGCGCACCACATCCAACTCACCGTTCTCGTGAATGACCGCTGCTTTCATAGGAGAATCCCCCAGGACACGTCGGATCGTCTTCCCATCATCACTTCGCACCGCCAACGTTGACGCAGACCAGATCGCCGGCCGCGTTACGGGCGTAGACCCTCCCGTTGGCCAGCACCGGGACGGTCCAACACTTGCCTTCGAGAATCTGGGCCGA